>DATEOX010000281.1:0-3157 GCA_035273585.1 Thermoanaerobaculia bacterium | reverse complement strand
GTACTCGCTGATGATGGCGCAGGCGATGGTTTGGGGGCGGGGGAGGGGGCGGCCGCGCACCAATGTGATCGCGCGTTGAGCCACCTCTTCGGCGAGGGCCAGGCTGGAGGGGGCCGGCTGGAGAGCCGGCCCTACATTTTGTTTCGCGGCGAGGATGCGGGCGACGGATAAATCGATCCGCGACTCGGGCACCCGCGCGCGGATGGCGGCGATCGCCGCGGGGACGTCCACCGGCATCACGATCTGGTCGATGCCGGCC
Organism: Thermoanaerobaculia bacterium; assembly: GCA_035273585.1. Taxonomy (GTDB): domain Bacteria; phylum Acidobacteriota; class Thermoanaerobaculia; order Gp7-AA8; family Gp7-AA8; genus JAFAVZ01. Next base: position 2,898 of record DATEOX010000281.1, on the reverse strand, counting down.
TCGATCGCGCGCACCACCGCCTCGTCGGGAGGAAGCACCTCCGTGATGCCGCCCATGTTGAAGGCATCCGTCACCACCAGGCCTTCGAAGCCGAGCTCGTGGCGGAGCAGGCCATCCACCACGCGAGAGGAGATGGTGGCGGGGACGGAGTCAACGGAAGGAACGGACAGGTGGCCCACCATCACCGAGGCCACGCCGGCGGCGATGGCGGCGCGGAAGGGGAGCAGCTCCACGGCATCGAGCCGCGAGCGGGACACATCCAGCACCGGCAAAGAGCGATGCGAGTCGACATGCGTGTCGCCGTGACCCGGGAAGTGCTTCGCCGTCGCCAGCGCCCCCTCGGACTGCACGCCGCGGATGAACGCGGTCACGAAGGTAGCGACGACAGAAGGGTCCTCGCCGAAGCTGCGCGTGTTGATCACCGGGTTGTCCGGATCGACGTTCACGTCCGCAACCGGCGCGTAGATGTGATTCACCCCGATAGAAAGCGCCTCGCGCGCCGTCGCTCGCCCCACGGCCTCCGCCAGCGACGGGTCGCCCGTCGCGGCGATGGCCATCGGCCACGGATACCACGTCGCGTCCGTGAAGCGCATCCCCATCCCTGACTCCAGGTCGGCGCTGATCAGCAGCGGCACTTTCGACGCGTTCTGCAACCGCGCATTCCACGATGCGGTTTCCGCGGCCGTCGACTGGAACCAGATCACGCCGCCGAGGTGATACCGCTGCACCAGTTCCAGCAGCTCCTCGCCCGTGCCGGCGGCGACGATGAGCTGTCCGATCTTTTCGTCGAGGTTCATGCGCGCGCGATCATAAGGGCGGTCGATATACTCCCGCCCATGTACGACGCCCGCCGCATCCTCCGCGATCTCGCCGACGCCGACCGCCGCAAGCGCATCCTCGCCGACTTCTGGCGCTACGCCGAGGCGCAGTCGAAGGCGCTGGCCATCGTCCAGCTCTCGCGCGCGCTGCACTTCCGCGAGGAAACCCTGCGCAAGCTCCCCGCCGACAAGAAAGCCGAGCTCCTCGGGGCGCGCGCCGGCGCGCCGGAGTTCGAGCAGTTCCTGGAAATGGCACTCATGCAGTACCACACCCACGAGCAGAAAGAGATGATGTCCGCCTTCCTCGACCTCTGGAACATCCCGCACGAGCAGGGCTCCATCGAGGTGGATGACTACAAGGCGCCCAACGCCGAGCAGGTGCGCACCGCCGTCCATCAGCTCGAGGACCGCTACGACAAGGCGGACATCGCGCTCTACCTCGCCACCGCCGGCCTGCTGATGGGACCCGAGTGGCGGGAGGGGGTGTGGCCGGTGGCGGACGAATTGAGGGCTAACATGTAGCCATACCGAAATGCTCCTCGTCGTCGACGACAACCCGTACAACCGCGAGATCCTCGCCGAGCAGCTCACCGCGCGCGGGCACGAGGTGGTGCAGGCCGAGGGGGGCGCCGAGGCCCTCGCCGCGCTCGACCGGCAGACGTTCGAGGCGGTGATCCTCGACGTGATGATGCCCGGCATCGACGGGCTGACGGTCCTGCGCCGCATCAGGCAGCGCTTCTCCCTCACCGAGCTCCCCGTCGTGATGGCCACCGCGCGCGACGACCGGCTGGACATCATCGAGGCGCTGCGCCAGGGAGCGAACGACTACGTCATCAAGCCGCTCGACTTCGCCGTCGTCTACGCCCGGCTGCAAACGCAACTGGCGCTCAAGCGGGCCACGGATGCCATCCGCGAGTTGAACGCGCAGCTAGAGGCGGCGCAGGAGAGGATCGCGCGGCTCACGGCGCTCTCCTCCGACGCGTTGCGCGACGTGAGCAGTTGGTCGCGCACCATCGCCGAGGAGATCGCCAGCGTGGTCGGTGCGACGTCGATCAGCGTGTGGCTGCTGGAAGGCACCTCCCTCTGGTCGACGGGCGAGCTGCCGCCGACAACCGTCGAGCTGGCGGAGACGATGGAGAAGAAGCTGTACGTGCGCGGCGACGACACGCTGTTCGCCATCACCTCCATCGGCGGCGACGTCTACGGCGCGCTGGTCGTCACCGGCCGCAGCGCGTGGACCGCGCCGGAGCGGCAACTGCTGGACAGCTTCGCCCGCCAGCTCGGCAGCGCCCTCGAGGTGCAGCGGATGCGCACCGAGCTGGCCACGGCGCAGACGCGCCTGCAACTGCGGCGGCAGGAGATGCTCGACCGCGGCATCGACATCCTGCACGTCTGCCCCAAGTGCGGACGCTGCTACGACCACCGGCGCGAGCGCTGCGGGTCGGACGGCGCCGTGCTGGAGTGCCCGCGCCTGCTGCCGCTACGCATCCGCGGCCGCTACCGCTTCGTCCGCGCCCTCAGCTCGGGCGGGATGGCCAAGGTCTTCGAGGCCGCGGATGAGAAGCTCGGCCGCGCCGTGGCGGTGAAGATCATCAAGCCGGAGCACTTCGACAACGCCGAGATGCGCATCCGCTTCGAGCAGGAGGCGCGCGCCGTGGCCCGCATCGACCACCCGGGCGTGATCGGCGTCTACGACTCCGGCGAGCTGGAGGAAGGCTCGCTCTTCTTCATCATGGAGCTCCTCCGCGGCCTCAACCTCGGGCAGGTCCTGCAGCGCCACGGCCGCGGGACGCCGCGCCAGGTGGCGACGCTGGTGCGGCAGATGGGGAGCGCCTTGTCGGCCGCCCACCGCGCGGGCTTCATCCACCGCGACATCAAGCCGGAGAACATCTTCCTCATCGACGGCCCCGACGGCTTCCGCGTGAAGCTCCTCGACTTCGGCATCGCCAAGGCCATCGACGGTAACAACCGCCTGACCCAGACCGGCGCGTTCATCGGCACGCCCGGCTACATGGCCCCCGAGCAGCTCCTCGGGCTGGCCGTCGACGAGCGGACGGACCTCTACTCGTTCGGCGCCGTG
>DATEOX010000280.1:0-2888 GCA_035273585.1 Thermoanaerobaculia bacterium | reverse complement strand
ATGGGCAACGTCTTCATGCCGCCCTGCGACAATCCGTTTCACTGTGCGGACCGGGAGCTGAAGGAGATCACCGAGACGAAGGTGATCATCGTCGACATCCACGGCGAGGCGAGCTCGGAGAAGCAGGCCATGGGCCGCTATCTCGACGGCCGCGTCTCGGCGGTCCTCGGCGCGCACACGCACGTGCCGACCGCGGACGAGCGCCTGCTGCCGAACGGCACGGCGTTCCAGACTGACGTGGGGATGACCGGCGCGTACGACTCGGTGATCGGCTTCCGCCCCGAGGAGGCGCTGCACCGCTTCCTGATGAACACCCCGCGGAAGCTGGAGGTGGCCAAGCGCGACATCCGCCTCTCCGGCGCCATCATCGACGTCGACGAGACGACGGGGCGCGCGTCGCGCATCGTGCGCGTCTCCGAAAAGGTCGATGAGTGACCGCCTGGCGGTCGTCACCCTCGGGCATGTCCACACCGAGACGCTCGAGCCGCTGACGCCGCACTTTTCTCATCTCGAACAACTGGTGCTGGACATCCCGCCGCGGGTCGATCTCAAGCTATACCGCCCGGAGCTGAACCGCGCCGTCGACGCTGCGACCGATGACTGGGTGCTGATCGTGCGCGAGCGGGAGACGATCGATGCCGCCCTGGCGCGGGAGATCGCCGGGGCGATGCGCGCGGCGAAGGCGTGGGGATTCCGCATCCGGACCGAGGTGCTGTACGGCGGCCGGCCACTGCGCATCGGCGACCAGGCGGGGGAGGTACGGCTCTTCCACCGCCGGCACCTGCTGCGCCGGGACGACGTCGGCGTGCAGGGGACGGTGGTGCGGCTGGCAAACCCCTTCCGCGCGGTGACGTTCGAGACGGCCGCCGCGCACCGGGAGTATCTGGCGCAGAACGGCAAGCGCCGATCGGCATTACAGCGCGCAATGCTGTTCGCCCGCTACGCGCTCGAGGCGCGGACGCTGGACAGGACGACGCTGCGGTATCTGTGGGTCGAGGCGGGGTTCGAGTAGTTGCTGGTTACTAGTTGCTGGTTGCTAGTAGGACACCCGGCCGGACGCCCTACTAGCAACCAGCAACCAGCAACCAGTAACTATTACGCCACGACCACCGCCGGCATCCGCCTCATCGGCGGCCGCAGGTTGCCGTTCGCGCGGAACTGGCGCGGCGACATCCCGTAGCGCTGCCGGAACTGCTGGCGGAAGTAGTTCTCCGAGTCGAAGCCGCAGCGGCGGGCGATCTGCGACACGCGCAGGTTGCCGGCCTTGAGCAGGCGAGCCGCCTTCTCCAAGCGCTTTTCCTTGAGGAAATGGCTCAGGAGGCGGCCCGTGACGCGGTGGAATCGGCCCGAGATGTACTGCCTCGTGTAGCCGAGCTCTTTCGTGACTGCCTCGACCGTGACTTCTTCATCGGCGCGCAGACGCCGGCGAACGGTCTTGATCAGGGAACGAAGTAAGCCGTCCATATCCCTTCTCCTGTGCCCGTATCGTTGAATGAGCCCACAGGCCGCCGGACACGCAACGCACGCACCCGCCGGACTGCTACATCAGCAATGCTGTAAGGATGTCACCATGATAGCGCAATCAGGGGCGCGGTGGTGGGATTGTGGAAGGTGTTATTTTTTCCATCTGGTCGCGTCGCGCTCGTACAGCTTGCGCAGCAGTCCGTCCCAGCTCTGGTCCAGGTCGATGTCCAGCGAGTTGGCCAGGCAGAGCAGGACGAACAGCAGGTCGGCGATCTCCTCGCCGATGTCGCCAAGCTTCTCGCCCGGCTTCGGCCGCTTCTCGCCCGTGTGATGGCTGACCGCCCGCGAGAGCTCGCCCAGCTCCTCCGCCAGGCGGGCGATCATCATCAATGGTCCGAAGTAGCCGGACGTGTGCGTGGTGATCCAATCCTCGACCTGCCGTTGCATCGGCGCGTACGTCATGGGGCCATTCTGCCGTGTGCTACCATCGCCGGCAATGCGCATCGCCCGGACGCTCGCCGCCGCCGCGCTGCTGGCCCTCCCTGCCGCCGCGCAGGTGCACCTCACGATCAAGTCCGACGGGAAGAAGGTCATCTCCAACTTCGGCGCCGCCGGCTCGCGCCGCGGGAGCGACTACAACTGGCTGGCCAGGCAGCACAACCGGCCGTCCAAATGGGACAAGACGATCGACTTCTACGCCGACAAGTACGGCGTCGATCCGGTGCTGGTGCGGGCCGTGATCCAGGTCGAGTCGGACTTCAATCCCGGCTGCGTCTCGAACAAGGGTGCGCGCGGCCTGATGCAGCTCATGCCCGCCACGGCCAGGGAGTACGGCATTGCCAAAGTGCACGACCCGGAGGAGAACATCCGCGGCGGCGTGCGCCACCTGGCCTACATGCTCAACCTCTTCCCCGACCTTCCCCGCGCCCTGGCCGCCTACAACGCCGGCGAGAACGCGGTCTACAAGTACGGTGGCATCCCGCCCTACGAGGAGACGACGAATTACGTGAAGCGCGCGCTGACGGTCTATTACGGCCAGCCTTACGGCGGCGCGACATCCTTCGCCGGAGGCCGCACGCCGAAGCTCCGCGGCGGTTTCGGCCGCGACGTCGTCGCGCCGCTCGCCGCGATGATGCCGGGGATGAAGTACCTCGGTAGCCAGTAGGCGGCCCCTCATCCGCCTTCGGCACCTTCTCCCCGCCGCGCGGGGAGAAGGCTCTTCTGAAGAACCCTCGCCCCGCTTGCGGGGAGAGGGTGGCGCGAAGCGCCGGGTGAGGGGGCGGTGATACAGTGCGTCCCGGAGGCTCACCCATGTCTAGAATCAACGGAGAGAAGGCCCGCGCGTCGATCGCGCGGCGCAACCGCACCGCACGGCGGGCGAAGGATCGGGCGCGGCTCGACGCGATCCGGCAGGCGGCGCAGGC
>DATEOX010000279.1:0-11927 GCA_035273585.1 Thermoanaerobaculia bacterium | reverse complement strand
CATGCAACTCGTTGACGCCGGCGGCGCGGCGCGGCTCTCTTTCGAGCCGCCCTGGACGCGGACGACGTCCCTCCCGCCGTTCCCGGGAACCGAAACGGCGCTCGTGTTCGCGCGCGAGGCGACCGCCGGCACAAACACATTCCTCCTCCCCCTCGGCCACCGCGCCGCGGACTTCCGCCAGCAGGAGACGCTGCTCGTTTCCGACGACGCGCTGCCGCGCTTTCGCGACGGAGCGAACCTCGCGCCGGCGCGTCGCCCGAACGCTCCGAGCTGGCTGCGCAGCGCGGGGCCGGGAGTCCGCGCCGCGCTCGAGCCGAACCGGATGCTCTCCCGCATCCGCATGACCGTCCTGCCTCGGGGGGTGCCGCTCGCCCGCGGCTTGGCCGTGACCCTCACCATGATCCGCGACCTGCCGACGCCGCTCGCCCTGCTGATGGCGCTCGGCGTGGCCTGGATTCTCCTCCTCCTGTTCGTGGTCTCCATCGGCTTCGGGCAGACGCACCGGCTGCGGCTGCGCGACCTCTGGTGCATCGGCGGCATCGTCGTAGCGGTCTGGACCATCCTCCTCTTCCGTGTGCTCCTCGCCGTGCGCTATCTGCTCACTCCCACCGCGGTGGACGAGGTTACGGTGAAGGGGCTGGCGGGCACGCTGGCCGCGCTGGTCATCGTTCCCGGCTTCATCGCCCTCGCCATCCGCCTGTGGCTGCACCACCGGCCGGGCATTCCGAGCGAGGCGCGCAGCGCGATCATGACCACGATTGTGGCCGTGGCTCTCTTCGCCGGAACAGCGGTCGAGCTGCTGGTCGTGCCGCGTTACGTGTTGCCCAATGTCGCGACGCGCATGCCGGTCACCAAGTCGGACCTCCTTCTGCTGGTCGTCGTGCTGGCCGCTGCGGGGATCTCCATCGTGACCACTGCCCGCGACGAGTGGCGGCCGGCGAGGTGGGCCGCGGCGCTCTGGGAGCTGCCGTACCGCGCCGTCTTCGAGGCGGGGCGGACGTTCTGGCAGACGTTCGATGCGGGGGAAGAGCATGGGGCGGCGCCGCATTGGCTCGCCCCGGTGAAACGCATTGCGACGACGCTCGGCTCGCCGGTGATCCGGCCGATGCTCATCGGCTGGGGAGTGGTCTCGGTGGTCATTCTGATCCTCTCCCTTCGGGCGCCCGAAATCGTGCGCCAGATCGTGGCGCCATTCTGGATCATCGGGATGCCGGCGCTGGTGCTCCTGGCCCGACCGCTCGCGCCGACCGATGAGCTGTTCTCCTTCGAGGAGCAGGGGACGGCGGTCGAGCCGCGGTGGGCACATACCGTGGCGGTGGTCGTCTTGCTGGCATTTCTGCCGGCGCTCGTCACACTCGGCGCGCTCTCCGACTTCGGAGCGATCTACGCCGTCCTGGCCTTCCTCTTTCCGCTCGCGCTGCTGCTCTCGCTGACGTCCGCCACCCGCACCGCGGCGACGCTGCTCATCGTGCTCGTCCTCGGCGTGGCGCTCGCGTATTGGGCGCTCCTCGGTACGTACGCCATCGCTCCCGGCATGACCGAGCACATCCTCAGTCGGGTCGAGGTGATGAAGCACGGCTCGTCGGCGCAGGAATGGCTGCTCGACCTGGAAGGGCCGACGGCTGCCGACGCGAAGACGGTCACCGCGGCGAATGTGCGCAACGCGATGGTGCACGAGTGGGAACACATGGCCATGGCCCGCAAGGGCGGGTGGCTGGGGCTGGGCTTCCACCGGGCGCCGGCGTCGCAGTCATTCATCCGCCAGGACACCATCCAGTACGACAGCGTCTTCAGCTTCTTCGTTCTCGGCGAATACGGTCTCCTGGGCGGCCTCATTCTCCTGGGCATCTTCGCGGCGCCGGCGCTGCTGCTTCTCATGAGGCGCACCAAGCTGCGTACGGGCGACGTGCTGGCGGCGATCATCGCCGTGGCGTTCCTCGGCGAAGCGGCCGCGCATGCGGCGATGAACGTCGCCCAGCTCTGGTTCAGCGGGCGCAACCTGCCGCTCCTGGCCACGTCGTCGAACTCCGACGTCCTGCGCTGGGCCCTGCTCCTCGGCCTGATGTGCCAGGCGCTCCTCTGGTCATCGCGGCTCGACGCGGAGTCGTACGATGCCGCACCCGACACCACCGTCACGCGCCCGACGATCTTCGACATGACGTTCGACAATCGGCCACTGCGGTTCTGGAGCCGCACGGTGGCCATCGCCGTGGTGGTCATCGGGATCATCGTCACCCTGGTCACGCGCGACTTCGCCTGGCTCGCCTTCGCCTGCGCCATCCCGCTGGCCATGACCCTCAGCCGGCGCGAGTACCCGGCGCTGGCGCTGTTGCCGGTCCTGCTGGTGATCGTCTTCGTCGTGCGCGGCTCGCTGCGCGCCTTCCGCTCGACTGAATACGATGTCTTCACCTGGTCGCGCCTGCTCAAGCGCGTGGACGACCTGTCCGACGACGGCACGCTGAGCTTCGACCCGCGGAGCAAGCGGATCCTCTTCCGCAGCGGCGATGGACCGCCAACCGACCATCCGACCGGCGCCACGCTCCTCGAATCCGAAGTCCTGCGCTTCAACTCCCTCCCCGAGCGGCTGCGGCTCGACGGCGGACGCGAGTCGCTGCCGCCCTCGTTCTTCAGCGGCGTGGCCGATCCCGGAACGTACTACGCGAAGATGTTCGAGCTGTGGCGCGCCGCGACCGAACAGCAGGCGCGCCTGCGGCCGAGCGTGTTCACCATCGAGCGGGTCGACACGGAAGGGGAAGGGGCGCCAGAGGTCGGGTATGCGGTGCGCGGCAATCCCGACTTCAACGTGAGCCATTCGTTCTCCGAGGATTGGAAGGAGAACGAGCTGGCGCCGGTGTCGGTGCGCGGGAGCACGGGGCGCATCCCGCTGCTCGGGCGGGCGTGGGTGATGGGCCGGTGGACGTACGCGCCCACGGACGAGGGGCGCTCGCTGGGCCTCTCCTGGTCGCGGCAGTTGGGCGAGTCGCTGATGCATCTGCCGCGCGAGCGGCGCGCGCGCCTGGCGGAGCTCACCATCGACGGCGACCTGCAGCGCATCGTGCAGGCATCGACGGACGATGCCGGCCGCACGCTGCACGGGCGATTGATCGCCGAAGGCGCGCCGGCGCCGCTCCCGCCGCGCGTCGCGTTCGCCATCATGCGCGCCACCACCGGCGAGATGCTGGCCATGGGCGCGTGGCCTCGGGCCGCGGCGGGAAACGGCTGGAAGTCGCGCCGCGTCGGATCGACGGCGCGCGGCTGGACGGAGCTCGATCCGCCGGCCGACTGGGTGAGCACGAGCGCGCCGCGAGCACTCGCCTCGCGGCATGGCGGCGATCACAACTTCGCCGCGATCGAGATGGGCTCCGCTGCCAAGCCGTTCTGGGCCACGGCGACGCTGAGCATCCATCCCTTCCTGCGCCGCGCGCTGCTGGTGCGCAACGGCGACTGCGACGCCGTGTCGAACGGGCGATGCTACGAGCGCAACGTCTTCGGCGTGGAGATCGGGAAGGGATGGCAGGTTTCGCCGGTGCGCCGCTGGGTCGACTTCGACACGTACCTCGCCGCGTCGGACAACCGCTATCACACCCGCCTCGGCTTCCTGGCCCTGGCTCGCGCGCGCGGCGAAGCCATCGCCGACGATGGGCGGGGCCGCTCCCGGAGCGGGCGCGAGTCGCTGAGCGGCCAGACCACCCCGTGGGACCGCTATCCCGCCCTGAGCGAGGCCACCGGTCACACGCGCGACGACGCGCGGACGCTGCGCAATCTGCAGGAGCTGCCGCTCGCCGCGCGAATGCGCGACCTCTTCGGCGCCCGCGTCGGTGCGCCGCCGCGGGAGGGGCCGCTGCGCCGGCATCTCCTCTCCTTCTGGTCCGCCGACGAGCAGGACGACCTCGCCTCGAGCCGGTCGCTGGAGGCGCTGACGGATGTCAGTCCCGATGCCGTCGACCTGCGGCTGAATCGGATCACCAGCACGCGCGACTATCTCACCGTCCTCCTCGGCGGCGGCTCGAGCCGGTGGTCGAATGTGGCGGCCGAGGCCGCGTTCTCTTCCTGGGCGCTGCGGAGGCCGGTCGTGGCGCACATCGCCGGCCGCGCCCCGTCGCCTCTCGCGTCCCGCAAGGCGGCGTTCGACGCCCCAGCCGTGGCCGCGGCGAAGATGCTCGAGACCGGTCTGCGGCGGGTCATCGACGACGGCACGGCGCTCGGCATCCGCGCGCAGCTCCAACCGCTGCGCGATCGATACGAGGTCTATGCGAAAACGGGCACGCTCGCTGCGACCGATCCCGAGCGGCCGACGTCGCGCATCCTGCTCATCATCATCGCCCGCGACTCCCGCGGCGAGGTGCGCAACGCGCTGACGTTGTCCTTCGTGGCCGAACGGGCGACGATGGGCTTCGCCACCGCCGAGGTGGGGCGTTTCGTCGATCAGCATCGGGAGGATCTGGTGCGGCTGATGGAGTCGCCGTAAGAGGAACGTGAAATGGGAAAGATCAGGGCGCGCTGCCCCATTTGCGGCGGCGAGGCGTTTCATCCGGTGGCCGTGGGGCGGGCCGACACCTGGAACCAGCAGGTCCAGGCGCACGGCGAGTGGAAGCGCTACCGCGGTCTGCCGGAGGGGGCGGCGGTCGCATTCTCCGAGCCGCGCCTGGAGTGGGACCAGCCGACGTTCGACCGGGCTTCGAACTCGACGCCCGAGAGGCACATGCGCTGCGCGCGCTGCGCGTCGCTCGTCCCGCCGCAGTTCCTCGCCGACGCGAAGTCGCGCGTCCTGCTCATCACCACCGGCATGCCGCAGGCCGGCAAGACGACCTGGCTCAAGTGCCTCTTCAATCCATCCTCGAAGAAACATCTGATCGCCGAGCCGACGCGCCAGATCGGCAGGAGGCCTTACGACTACATCGAGCCGTACACCATCGCCAATCCCGATCCGCGCACGGCGATCCCCATCCTGCTGCATGGGATGACCCTCACCTTCCAGCGGCACCAGGTCGAAGTGGCCGGCATCGACATCAAGGGAGAGGTCTTCCACCAGCACCAGGCGACGCCCGACAAATACATGCGCGTGCTGCATGTGCTGGAGAACGTGCGGTCGATGTCCTTCGCGGAGCTCTTCCTCATGTTCGTCGTGCCGTTCGATCCGACGCTGCGGCACGAGCACATCGGGCGCCTCACCTCGCATCTCACCAACCGCCCCGGCGAGCGTCGCGCGTGGCAAGGGGTGATCTGGACCCATCTCGACAACGCGGAGCTGCGAGACGCGCCGCGGCTTCTGGAGCTCCTCGCCTCCAGCGAGCCCGCGCGGCGGCTGGCCCAGCGGGTGATCGAAGGGCGCGATGAGGTCTTCGATCGGGACCTCATCCCCGCGCTTTCCGACCTCGAGCGCATCGTGAAGACCACCCGCGGATGGGAGAAGAAGCTCGACGTCCTGGAGAGCCTCACCTGGCTGCTTTACCGGCTGATGATCGGCTACGCGTCGCTGGCCGATCGCTATCCCGGGGGCAAGGTCGAGTTCTACTTCGTCTACAAAAGTGGCGCCGGCAGTCTCGTCGTGAGACAGTGTATGCGGCTTGCGGCGGCGCTGTTCGCTGCCTGGGACGGCGCCGGTCGCGGAGACTTCTCGGCCATGATCCACGAGGCGATGGCTCCCGGCGCCGACTCGCCGTTTCCCGTCCTGCCGTGCGGTCTGGAGTTTCTCCCCGCGCTGGCGCCGGACGATCGTCCGCGACGTGATGGTGAAGGCCAGGCCCGCGACGGCGAAGAGGGGATGCCGGTGTGGGGCGACCTCCTGTTGCTGGAGATTCTGAGGCTGCATGTCTGACGCCGCCGATGCACCGCCCTTTCGCGAGCTCCGCGGCGAGTACGTGGAGAAGAAAGGCCAGGTCCTCAACCTGAGCGAATACCTCGACTACTTCGAGCCGCTGGGCAGCGCGCTGTCGCGGCAGCCCGACGGCGCCGGCGGCCCGTTCGTCTACCAGTTCCGGCCCGGCGGCGGCGCGACGGTCAGCTCCATCGGCTGGGTGGTCAGCTCGGCCAAGATCCGTTATGGCGGCTGGCGGCTGTGGGGCATGTGGTCGCCGCGGCCCATCCCGCCCGTGGCCCTTCCGCTGCTCTGGCCGCGTCTGGCCCGGGCCGACCAACTGCCGCGCATGATCGATGACCTCAACCACGATGCCAGCCGACTGCTCGATCCGCCGCGCTGGCCGGACTTTCTCGACGGGATCGATGTGCGCAGACTGCACGAGGAGCCGTTTCGCCGCGAGCTGTCCATCCAGCTCTCGAAGGCGTATGCCGCGGCGCATGGCGGGGCGATCGAGGTCGAAGTCGCGCTGGAGACGCTCGACGTCCTCCCCTGGCTGTATCTCCTCGGTCCGGTAGATCCCGCGGCGGCCCAGTTGCAGCCCGGCCGCTTTCACGGCCCCGGCTATCAATACATCCTCGGCGCCCTTCCGGCCGAGGGCGAAATCGATCCCGACGTCGAGGCGATCGTGGAGCAGACCGCGGACGATGCCGTGAAGGGGTGGGAGGCGGCGCGCGACTATCGCGAAGACCGCACGCGTCGGGTAGCCCCGCCGCCGCCGCGTCGCGCAGCGCCGCGACCGCAGGCGCCGCGGCGGATGGAGAGCGCGGAGATGAAAAACATGAGACCGAAGCCTGCGCCGCGGCCGAGTCCCTGGAGCGACGTGCAGCGCTGGCTCCCCACCGTCCTGCAGGTCATCACTCTGCTTCTCCTCGGCTGGCTGATCTACGACGTGAATCGCCTCCGCACGGAGCTGAAATCCGCGCCGTCCGCGGAGATCCCGGAGCCTGCCGCATCCGTGACCACCTCCCCTGTGATCACGCCGCCTGCTCCCTCACGCATGCAGCGCCTGCGCAGCGGCCTGGCCGCCCGCCCGCCCGTCGGCGTGCGCATCGACCCGCGCGCCATGGACGCCATCCGCGGCGAGGACGCAGCCGCCCAGAACGCGGCAGCACAGCTCGCGGTCGAGATCCTTCTTCGCCAGAACGCCTGCGTCGACCGCTCGTCGCCTGCCGATGCGAAGCTCTCCGCCGCCGAGTCGCGCGCCGCCCGCCGCTGCGTCCCGGTGCAACAGCGGCGCCTCTACCGCGGCGACGAGCTGGATACCGAGCGCGCGCTCGCCTGGCTGGAGCGCCTGGTCGAGCCTTAAGGCACGCCGGCGGCCCGGCGGCGGGCAAAACACGAACGCCGCCCTCGTCGGGCGGCGCGGATCGGGTGTCTGCTGGAGCCGTTGACCGGACTTGAACCGGTGACCTGCTGATTACGAATCAGCTGCTCTACCAACTGAGCTACAACGGCTTAGATCGGGCGGGGTAACAGCGTGGCGGCGGATTCTATTCACGGCGGGGGCCGCTGTCCACCGTGTTATCGTCCGGGGCGTGGCGAGGGGGTCGGAACGGTTCGCCGTCGGGCTGCTCGCGGCGGCGACGCTCGTCCTGCGCGGCCTCGCCTTCTTCCGCTACCGCTTCGATTCCGACGAGCCGCAGCACCTCCACGTCGCATGGGGATGGACCGCCGGAATGGTCCAGTATCGGGACTACTTCGACAACCACGCGCCGCTCTTTCACATGCTCACCGCGCCGATCCTTGCCCTCTTCGGCGAGCGCGCGGACATCCTCCTCCGGATGCGCGCGCCGATGTTGCTGCTCTGGCTGATCGTCAGCGCCGCGACCTTCGTGCTGGCGCGGCGCTTCGGTGCAAGAGCGGCGTGGGCGGTGGTCCTGCTGAACGCCATGCCGCCGTTCTTCCTCAAGTCGCTCGAGTACCGCACCGACAACCTCTGGATGGCCTTCTGGATGCTCGCCCTCGTGGTGCTCGTCACGCCCAACCTGTCTCCGTGGCGCGCCGCGCTCGGCGGCCTCCTCCTCGGCGCGGCGCTGGCGACGTCGATGAAGACCTTGCTCCTCGTCGTGACGCTCGCCGCGGCGGCGCTGTTCACCTGGCGGCGAGCGAACCTCGCCGCGGTAGCGGCGTTCCCCATCGTGCCGGCCATCGTCGCCGCGTACTTCGTGCATCTCGACGCGTGGAAGAACCTCGTCTACTGCGTGATCACCTTCAACGAACTGGTGAAGGTGCCGCATCTCGGGCTGCGAGCGACGGTGTACGCGATCGCTGTGGGAGGCGCGGCGATCGCCTGGCGCAGGACGGCGTGGGTGTCGTTCGCCGTCTTCGTCTACACCGCCACCGTGGTCTGCTTCTGGAACCTCATCACGCCGCGCGACTTCCTCCCCATCCTGCCCGTCGTGGCCATCCTCGCCTCGCGGCTGCCGCGCCCGGCGCTCATCGCGACGGCAACGATCATGCTCGCATCCCTCTACTACTACGCGGAGCGCTTCGAGAACCGCACGCGCGAGCACATCACGATGATGAACCAGGTGCTGCACCTGACCCGGCCGGGCGAGCCGCTGATGGACCTCAAGGGGGAGACCATCTACCGCCGCCGCCCCTACTACTACGTCTTCGAGGCCATCACCCGCGAGGCCATCGATCGCGCTTTGATCGCCGACACGATCCCGGAGGACATCGTCCGCGCGCGTTGCTACGTCGTGCAGGCGAACGGACCGTTCTTCCCGAAGCGCGGCGGGGAGTTCATGGACCGGCACTTCGTCGACGTCGGACGTCTGCGCGCCGCGGGCGCGTGGGTCGGCGGCTATGACGAGTTCGAGATCGCCGTTCCAGGCCCGTACGTCGTCCTCGGCGAAGGAGGCGAAGTGCGCGGTCTGCTCGACGGCACGCCGTACACCGGCGCGCGCGAGCTGCAGGCGGGCGAGCATCACTTCATGCCGGAGAAGAAGGAGCGGCTGGCCGTGCTCTGGGCGCCGGCGTACGCGCGCGGCTTTTCGCCGTTCCATCATCGCGACAAGGACTTCTGATGCCCGAGCTGCCGCCGCTCGACCGCCTGCTCGTCATCGCGCCGCATCCCGACGACGAGGCGATCCCGGTCGCGGGACTGATCCAGCGGGCGCTTGCCGGCGGCGGCCGCGTACGCGTGGTCTACCTCACCGACGGCGAGCACAACATCTGGCCGCAGCGCGTGCTGCTGCGGCGCTGGCGGATCCGCGCCGAGGACCTCGCTGCGTGGGGCGCGCTGCGACGACGCGAGGCGCTCGCCTCCCTCCGCATCCTCGGCGCGCGCGAGGAAGACGCGGCGTTCCTCGGTTTTCCCGATGCGCAGCTCTCGATGCTCGCCCGCATCGGCGACACGCGCGTGACGTCCGCGCTCGCCGCGATCGCAACGGCGTTCGCCCCGACGCTGATCATCAGCCCGTCGTGCTTCGACCTGCACGGCGATCATCGCGCCGGCGCGCTCTTCGCCCACCGCGCCGCCGGTCAGACGCCGATCCTCACCTACATGGTGCACGGCGACGGGCCGCCGGAGCGGCTCGCGGCCATCGTCCCGCTGACCGAGGCGATGCAGGCGAAGAAGCGCGACGCCGTGATGTGCCACGCCTCGCAGCTCATCCTCGGGCGGCGGCGGTTCCTCTCCCACGTGCGCGTCGGCGAGCCGCTGTACACGGCCGAACACGACATCGTGCGCGTGGACAACGCGCTGCACGGACAGCTCGCACGTCTGCGCCACGCGCTGCTGGCGGTGACGGGGCGAAGGAAGCGCTAGGTGTACAGCCCGCCGCTCACGTTCAGCACGGTGCCGGTCATGTATCCGCCCTGCTCCGAGGCGAGGAAGACCACCGCGTAGGCGATGTCGTCGGGCGTGCCGAGGCGCCTGAGAGCGATGCGCTCCTCGAGCGTGGCGCGCTGCTCGTCCGTGAGCTGGTCCGTCATCGCCGTCTGGATGAAGCCCGGCGCGACGGCGTTGACCGTCACGTTGCGCGAGCCGATCTCCAGCGCGAGCGACTTCGTGAAGCCGATCAGCGCCGCCTTCGACGACGCGTAGTTGACCTGCCCCGGGTTGCCCATCAGGCCGACCACCGACGAGATGTTGATCACGCGACCCCAGCGGGCGCGGATCATCTTCTTCACCACTTCCTGGGTGATGTGAAACGCCGAGTCGAGGTTCGTGCGCAGCACGTCGCTCCACGCCTCCGGCTTCATCCGGATGAAGAGGTCGTCCGCGGTGATGCCGGCGTTGTTGACCAGGATGTCGATCGAGCGCTCCTTGAGCAGGTCGGCGATGCGCTGGCGCACGTCGGGCGCGGTGATGTCGAGCTCTACGCCGGTCGCTTGTCCGCCCGCCGCGGCGATCTGTTCCGCGAGCGCGTCGACGCGCTCCTTGCTGCGCGCGGCGCAGAGCACGTGCGCGCCGGTGCTGGCCAGGCGAAGCGCGATGGCCTCGCCGATGCCGCGCGAGGCGCCGGTGACGAGCGCGGTCCTGCCGCTCAGGTCGATGATCATCCGTTCCCCCTGGCCACGAACGCCTCGAGCGTCGGGACGTCCGAGACGTTGATGAGCTCCACGTCGGGATCGATGCGCTTGATGAGGCCCGTGAGCACGCTGCCCGGCCCGATCTCGACGAAGCGGCGGACGCCCATCGAGACCATCCTCTGCACCGACTCGACCCAGCGCACGGGCGATGCGACCTGGCGCAGCAGCGCGTTGCGCACCGCCGTCGGCGTGCCGATCGGCGACGCGTCGACGTTGGAGACGAGCGAGAACCAGAGGTCCTTGAAGTTCGCCTCTTCGAGCACCGGCCGCAGCCGCTCCTCGGCGGGCTTCATCAGCTCGCAGTGGAACGGCGCGGAGACCGGCAGCGGCAGCGCGCGCCGCACGCCGCGCTTCTTGGCCACCTCGATGGCCCGGTCGATGCCGGCCTTCGTGCCGGCGATCACGATCTGCCCCGGCGCGTTGATGTTCGCCACCGAGACGACCTCGCCTTGCGCCGCCTCCTCGCAGATGGCGCGCGCCTCTTCGACCGTCGGCCCGATGAGCGCGGCCATGCCGCCGGCGCCGACCGGCACCGCCTCCTGCATGAATGCGCCGCGCTGGTGCACGATCTTCGCCGCCTCGGCAGGCGTGAGGCCGCCGACGCTGACGATCGCGCTGTACTCGCCGAGCGAGTGGCCAGCCGCGAGGTCGCGCCGCGTGACGCCCTGCTCCTCGAGCACCGCGTGCAGCGCCGCGGAGACGGCGAGGATGGCCGGCTGCGTGTTCTTCGTCAGTTTCAGCTCGTCCTCGGGGCCTTCGAAGCAGAGCCTGGAGATTGGGAAGCCGAGGGCGGCGTCGATGTCGTCGAAGACGCGGCGGGCGGCGGGATACTTTTCGGCGATGTCTTTGCCCATCCCGACGGCCTGGCTGCCCTGGCCGGGGAAGACGAAGGCGGTATGGTGCTCCATCGGGCGCAAATGATACCGCGAGCGGTCGCGGTAGAATGACGCCTCGTGTCCGAGAAGGCGTTCCGCGCACTGGTGCATACGCTGCAAAACGCCGCCTCGGGCGAGCTGGCCGCCGGCTTCGCCTACCGCGGCCACTGGCACAGCGTCCGGGAGGCCGCCGACCGGACGCGCATCCATCAGATCGAAGATGAGGAGTGGCATCACCGCGCGCTGGTGATCGGTCTGCTGCGCGACCTCGGCGCGCGTCCGCGGCCGTTGCGCGAGGCCGTCTTCTGGACCATCGGCCGCGTCCTCGGCGCCGCGTGTCACATCAGCGGCTGGTTCTTCCCGATGTACGGCGCCGGCCGCCTGGAGCGGCGGAACATCGTCGAGTACGAGGACGCCGCACGCTACGCGCTCGCCTGCGGCCATCCGGAGATGCTCGACTGCCTGCTGGAGATGGCCGAGGTGGAGTGGGAGCACGAAAAGTACTTCCGGCAGAAGGTGACGGGCCACCCCTGGACGCGGATGTTCGAGGTGTGGGAGCCGGCGCCGCCGAAAGAAGCGATCCGGGCGGCGTTCGGTGTCATCCTGAGGCGCGAAGACGCCGAAGGATCTCCCGGCAAGTACGAGGAGATCCT
>DATEOX010000278.1:0-11204 GCA_035273585.1 Thermoanaerobaculia bacterium | reverse complement strand
GGACGAAGACCATCCGCCGCGGGGACGTCGACGCGGCCTTCGCATCGGCGGAGCACATCCTGGAAGGGACGTTCGTCAACGGCGGGCAGGACCACTTCTACCTCGAGTCGCAAGCCGCGCTGGCCCAGCCGGGCGAATTCGACCAGCTCACCGTCCACTCCTCCACGCAGAACCCATCCGAGGTGCAGCACGTCATCGCCCACCTCCTCGGCCTGCCCATTCACAAGGTGGTCGTGATCACCAAGCGCATGGGCGGCGGCTTCGGCGGCAAGGAGTGCCAGGCCACGCATCCGGCGGCGATGGCCGCGCTGGTGGCGATGAAAACGAGGCGGCCGGCGCGCATCGCCTACAACAAGGACGACGACATGCGCGTCACCGGCGGTCGCCATCCGTTCCAGAACGACTACAAGGTGGCGTTCACCGGCGAGGGGGTGATCACCGCGCTGCGGGTCGACCTCTACTCCGACGGCGGCGCGTTCGCCGACCTCTCGACCTCCGTCATGGGGCGGGCCATGACGCATTCCGACAACGCGTACTACCTGCCGAACGCAGAGATCCGGGGCACGGTCTGCCGGACGAACTACGCGCCGAACACCGCCTTCCGCGGCTTCGGCGGCCCGCAGGGCGTGGCCACCATCGAGAACATCCTGGAGGAGATCGCCGTCTATCTCCGCCTCGATCCGGCGGACGTCAGGATGCGTAACTGCTACGGCATCGAGGATCGGAACATCACGCCATACGGGCAGCTCGTCGACTTCAACACGCTCCCCCGCCTCTTCCGCGAGTCGCTGGAGCGGAGCGACTACCGGCGCCGCGTGCGCGAGGTGGCGCGCTTCAACGACCAGTCGCCCACGCACCTGCGCGGCATGGCCATGACCGCGGTGAAGTTCGGCATCTCCTTCAACACGAAGTTCCTCAACCAGGCCAACGCGCTGGTCAACGTCTACCTCGACGGCTCGGTGCAGGTCTCGACCGGCGCGACGGAGATGGGGCAGGGCGTGAACACGAAGATCCGCCAGCTCGTGGCCGACTCATTCGCCATCGACGCGGAGCAGGTCCTGGTGATGGCCACCTCGACGGAGAAGAACAACAACACCTCCGCCACGGCGGCCTCGAGCGGCGCGGACCTCAACGGCAGCGCCGCCGTCGACGCCTGCCTGAAGATCCGCGCGCGGATGGTGCCGGTCGCCGCCGACTACTTCGCCCGCGTGCTGCACGCGGAGCCGGCGCCGGATCGGGTCGTCTTCGCCGACGGCCACGTGCACGACAGCCGCGCGCCCGAACAGCGCGTCCCGTTCCAGGGCCTGGTGAAGATGTGCTACCTGGAGCGCGTCTCCCTCGGCGAGCGCGGCTTCTACGCCACGAAGCACATCGACTGGGACAACGACCGCGGCTGCGGCACGCCGTTCCTCTACTTCACCAAGGGCGTCGCGGTATCCGAAGTGGAGATCGACCGCTTCACCGGGATGATGCGCGTTCTGCGCTCGGACCTCTTGATGGACATCGGCCGCCCCATCAACCCCGGCATCGACCGGGGCCAGATCACCGGCGCCTTCATCCAGGGCATGGGCTGGCTGACGAACGAGGAGCTGCGCTATGCCCCCGGCGGCGAGCTGCTGTCGCACTCGCCGACCACCTATAAGATCCCGAACATCACCGACCTCCCGCCCGTCTTCAACGTCGACTGGATCGACAACGACACGAACCAGCGCAACATCGGCGCGAGCAAGGCGGTCGGCGAGCCGCCCCTGCTGCTGGCCATCTCGGTGTGGTGCGCGGTGAAGAACGCGCTGTCGTACGTCACCGGCGGCGAGATCCCGAAGCTGCACGCCCCCGCCACGGGCGAGGAGATTTTGATGCGGTTGACGGAGGCGAAGCGCGCCGCGGGTGTCATCCTGAGTCGCGCAGACGACGAAGGATCCGTACCGATCTTGCGCCGCGCCTGAAGGTGCGGATCCTTCGCCGTCTTCGCGGCTCAGGATGACACTACAGGAACCCCTCCATCATCTTCGCGAACGCCTCCGGCTCCTCGTAGTACGGGATGTGCCCGCTGCGCTCGAACACCGAGAACTGCGAGCCGGGGATCGCCTTGTGGATCTTCCAGGCCACGCTCGGCGCGACGTTGATGTCGTAGCGGCCGGTGACGACGAGCGTCGGGAAGCGGTACTTCGGCAGCTCGGGGTTGAGGTCGAAGCGCCCAAGGTCGGCGACGATCGCCTCGTTCACGGCCTTGTGGTAGTCGGACGCGGCGAGGCGCGGCAACGCGGCGTCGCGCTTCTCGGGCGAGTAGAAGAGCATGGTCATGTACAGCTTCAGCCCCTCGGCCGTCGCGCTCTTGTCGCCGAGCGTGTCGGCGAAGGTGAAGCGGTCCTGCTTCTCGACCGTGTCGGGGAAGAAGTCGTTGAACATGAACTTCGTGTCGGCCAGCTTCGGCGCCGCCGAGTCGACGATGATCAGCTTCTCGACGTGCGCCGGATGCCTCGCCGCGTAGACCATGACGAGGTAGCCGCCCCACGAGTGGCCGAGGAGGGCGAGCTTCTCCACGCTGAGCTGCGCGCGCAACGCATCGAGGTCGGCGATCTGGTCGGCCAGCGTGCATGACTGCCCCGGCTTCAGCTCGGATGACCGCCCGTTGCCGCGCTGGTCGTAGAAGACCACCCGCCGCGTCTTCGCCAGGCGGTCCCACACCGGGTCGCCGAGGTGCGTGTAGCCGTGGTCGAAGCCGGGGCCGCCGTTCACGATGATCAGCGGCGTCGCGGCGCCGCCGCCGCGCACCTCGTACCAGATCGTGACGCCGTTCGCGTCGAACGTCTTCCCTTTTTCTTCGGCGGCGAACAGCGGAGCGGCGAGCAGCAGGAGCAAAGCTGCGGTCTTCATACTCACTGTGCGAAGAGGAGAGCGCGGCCCACCGCCACCCCGGCGGCCGTGGCGGGCAGCCAGTCGAACGAGTCGTCCATCACGTTCGTCAGCACGGCGACGGTGACGTCCCGCTCGGGGTAGTACAGCAGCATCGACTGAAACCCGAGAACGAGGCCGTCGTGCAGGACGATCGGGTTGCCGTGGTCGACGTCCGTCAGCAGGCCGAAGCCGTACGCAGCAGTCGAGGTGACGGCAAAGCGCGGCTGCGTCATCTGCTCGTACGACGCGGCGCTCACCGCGCGGCCGGTCGTCAGCGCGCGATTCCAGCGGACGAGATCCGTCGCCGTCGAGCAGATGTTGCCGCTGCCGAGGAGGATGGACATGTCCTCGGATTTGATCGGAATCACCTGCTTCGACGCGGAGAGCCGGATGTAGCCCTCCGGCGTCGGCACGCGCGGCGTGGAGCCGCAGACGGCGGTCGATGCGAGGCCGAGGGGGAGGAAGAGCTCTTCATCGAGAAATTGCGCGTACGGCTTGCCGGAGGCTTTCTCCACGATGAGCGCGAGGAGGTAGTAGCCGGCGTTGCTGTAGCTCCACCACGTGCCGGGCGGGAACAGCGGCTTCGCGGCGGCGATGCGCGCGACGGCGACCTCCTTGCTGATCGGCACGTATAAGCTGGTGAGATTGGGGATGTCGCGCACGAGGCCGGAGGTGTGCGACAGCAACTGCTGCACGGTGATGTTCTTGCCCGCCATCTCCGGCACGTAGCTCTCGATCGGGTCGTCCAGATGCACCGCGCCGCGCTCGACGAGGCGCATGATCGCGGCCGCGGCGAACTGCTTGGAGACGGAGCCGACCTGGTAGATGGTGTTCGCGCCCGCGCTGCCGTAGCCCGCCGCGAAGAGGATGGAGTCGCCGCGGCCCACCGCGATGGAGACCGCCGGCGCGCCGCCCGCGAGCATTTTTGCCGCGATCGGATCGATGAGCGCGGGGGGAATCGCCGGCCCGCTGGTGCGCCGGCGCGGCTGGGCGGTGGCTAGCGGTGCGAGGAGGAGCAGGGCGATCAGGAGGCGGCGCATGATTCGTGATTTTACCGCGATAAAATGCGCCGATCATGACGAACGCCACGCTCGAGACCGTCGAAGTTCCCATCATCCAGGCCACCCGCGAGAACACGGCCGACTACGGCCTCTTCATCGGCACGGACATACCCAACTCCGGCCTGACCATCCCGTTCTACAAAGGGGCGGTGGAGGAGGGGCACAACATCCCGTTCGTTTGCAGCGGGCAGGCGGTCATCCGCTCGGCGCGCATCCACAAGCGGCCGCCGGAGGTGACCTGGCTGGAGCGGCACATGGACATGACCCAGCTCTTCATCGGCCTCGGCGACCAGCCGTTCGCCATGGTCCTGGGCAAGCCGCACGGGGACGAGCTGCCGCACATCGACGACGTCCGCTGCTTCGTCTTTCCCCCCGGCCACGGGATCATGCTGCACATGGGCACGTGGCACGACTTCCCGCTCGCCGTCGACAAGCCGGTGACCTGCCTCACGGCGAACTCGCCGGAGGTCGTCGTCGCGCTCGCCTCGCAGAAGGAGCCGGCGGAGATGAACACCGGCGACGTCTACAAGATCCACGTGGCGAATCGGACGGGCAAGCAGTTGAGGGCGTCGCTTTGAGGCCGATCGAGCGGCTGCTGGAACAGATCAACGCGGTGTACGGCGGCCCGGCCTGGCACGGGCCGGCGCTGCGCAACCTGCTGGACAACGTCACGGAGGAGCAGGCGCGGGCGCATCCGGTGGGCGGCGGGCATTCGATCCTGGAGCTGCTCGCGCACGTCCGCATCTGGATGGACGTCGCGGCGCGCCGCGTCGGCGGCGAGGTGATCGCCTCGAGGTCGGTGGATAGCTGGCCCGATCTCGCGTCGATGTCGTTCGCCGGCGAGGTCGCGGAGCTGGAGCGCGCGCAGGGGCGGTTCGCCGATGCGGTGGCGCGACTCGGCCCGGACGACCTGGACAAGGCGGTGCCGGGGAAGAAGCACACGATCTACGCCGAGGTGCACGGCGTGCTCCAGCACAACACGTATCACGCGGGGCAGATCGCGCTGCTGAAGAAGGCGCTCACATAGCGACAGCGTTCTTCGTGGAAGGCTGGACATCCTACGGACCTGTTGGCCGCGATACACACAGATCGTCAAGAAGCAGTCGTACAACTTCTACACGCTCTATGTTGATGCATTCGCCGGAAGCGGAATTCATGTCTCGAAGACCACCGGCGAGTTCGTCAAGGGCAGCCCGGCCAGAGCCCTGGACGTTGAGCCACCGTTCGACGA
This sequence comes from Thermoanaerobaculia bacterium, assembly GCA_035273585.1. Taxonomy (GTDB): domain Bacteria; phylum Acidobacteriota; class Thermoanaerobaculia; order Gp7-AA8; family Gp7-AA8; genus JAFAVZ01. The sequence goes on along the minus strand of DATEOX010000278.1, from coordinate 6,014 downwards.
ATACCGCTTCATCGACATGGACGAAGCCAAAGTTCGTTCTCTCGACAAGCTTGCGGCAGAACGTCCGAACGTTCACGTCTATCGCGGCGACTGCAACGAAATACTGATGCGGGACATCGCCGCGCCATCTGTCTTCTCGATCCGTACAGCTTGCAACTCGATCGGTCGGACATCGAATGGACGGATGCGACATGGAATCCCGTCCGCGGCTGCACGAAGATCAGTCCGGGATGCTCGCATTGCTACGCAGCTACGTTCGCCGAGAGATTCCGCGGCGTTCCGGGACACCCGTATGAGCAAGGCTTCGATCTCCGTCTGATTCCCGAAAAGCTCGGAGAGCCGCTGCGATGGCGGCAGCCGCGGCGCATCTTCGTCAATTCCATGAGCGACCTGTTTCACGCTGCCGTTCCTGATGAGTTCATCGCGCGCGTCGTGGACGTCATGACATCAGCGTCGTGGCACTCCTTTCAGGTTCTATCGAAAAGATCGGGACGGTTGCAGCAACTCCTCAATTCCGTGCACCGGGACGCCGCGCGCAAATCGCACATCTGGTGGGGAGTCAGTGTCGACGACCGAAAGCATGGCATTCCAAGAATCGAGCACCTTCGCGAGACGGAAGCGGCTGTTCGGTTTTTGTCGATCGAGCCACTTCTCGAAGATCTCGGAACGCTCGACCTGACCGGAATTCACTGGGTGATCGTCGGCGGCGAATCAGGCGCGCGAGCTCGCCCGATGCAGGCGGACTGGGTAAATTCGATTCTGCGGCAATGCGAAGATGCGGATGTCCCTTTCTTTTTCAAGCAATGGGGAGGCTTCAGGAAGAAGCGCGCCGGACGGCTCCTCAACGGCCGAACGTATGATGCGATGCCATACCTCACCGCCGCTGAAAGCGATCACCAGCACTAGCCCCATCGCGTTGCTCGAGCAGGCAGGTTGAGACATCTCCTGATCACGCTGTACTTCGTGGCGATGCCTGCCGCAGCGCAACGAGTGGACGCGTTGGTTGAGTTCCCGAAGATCGGCGTGCGCGAAACGCGCGGCGCGCAAGTACGAGTCTGCCGGCGATGCGTTCGCCGAGCTCGGCTATCGCTGCCGCGGCGACTTCACGCTTCTCCTCATCCCAACGAGAGATCGCGAGCGGCATGCCCGTTGCCTTTTCCTCCCCCGGAGGCAACACATGAGCAACCAGAACAATCGAAGCGGACACAGCGACGGCACGAGCAACCAGCCGGCCGAGCCGGAGCGGCGGCATCGCAGCGGCGGGAACATGGGCGCGGGCAAGTCGGGCGACAAGAGCTTCGGGGCGGAGAAGCCGGAGGAGCGGGACAACGCCGGCTCGCATGAGGCGAATCCAGGCAGCCACGAGCATTAGCCCAGCCGTAGGAATGGCGCCCCTCCGGGGGCGCGTTTTCCACTGCAAATAACAAAAGGTCACACGAAACGGCAAACTCCCGGCGACGGGAGGACGCAAAGCCGACGGGTCTCGATCCTGAGACGGCCGGGCTTCCGAACGTGATCCCTCGCGCGGTCTCGAGCGAGGGCGTTCCCGTGACCAGCACGAAAAGGAGCGCTCCCGATGAAGACCCGCGTGCTCGCCCTTCTCCTCACCCTCGCGGCCGCCACCCCGGCCGCGTTCGCCGCGCCGAAAGCGCTGGCCGTCGACGCCTTCCCCGTCCCCGTGCCGCACTACCTGCACCAGATCATCGGCGAGGCGTCGAAGACGTACGACGTCGATCCGAACCTCATCGCGGCCATGGCCTTCAGGGAGTCGGCGTTCAAGCAGACCGCGGTGTCGTCGCGCGGCGCGCAGGGCGTGCTGCAGCTCATGCCGCGCACGGCACGCGCCCTCGGCGTGAAGGACGCCTTTGACCCGCGACAGAACGTCCTCGGCGGGACGAAGTACATCCGGATGATGCTGGACCGCTTCGACGGCAACCTCGAGCTGGCGCTCGCGGCCTACAACGCCGGACCGGAGCTCGTGGCGAGATCCGGCCCGGCGGCGACGAAAGAGGCGGTGGCGTACGTCGCGGCGGTGAAGCAGTACTACGCGGCGGCGACGCGGTAGGGACGCTTACGCCTTCGGCTTCGAGTTGCCCGCGTCGGCGGCGAGCTGCTCGGCGGAGCCTTCGGCCTGCCATGCCGTACCGACCTTGCGGAACTGCTGCTTCGACTTGACGGTCGAGATCTGGCCGCCGTTGGAGAGCTTCTGCGTGGTGATCACGCTCGCCGTCGCGCCGTTGACTTCCACGCTGTCGATGTGGATGTCGACCTGCTTGACCTGCTGCGCGTCCTTCTCCCAGGCCATGCGCTGCACGGCGTTGTTCTGCAGAGCGGCGTTGCGTACCGCGTCCTGATCCTTCATCGTTCCGACCGAGCTGCAACCGACGGCGAGGGCCACCAGCGCCAACTGCGTGATCATGCGTTTCATTGTGTTTCCTCCTGTACAGCGTAATGACGGATTGCTAGCCATCCGGTTTGGCCTGTAACGTCACGAAGATGAAAACGAGTGGTGAAGGGCACCTGCGGCCGTTAACCGCGGATGACTTCGAAACGCTGTACGCCGCGTTCCGAGAGGCCTTCAGCGATTACGTCGTCCCGTTCGCTCCGACGCGCGAGCAACTGTTGGAGATGCTCACGCGCCGCGGCTGGAAGCCGGAGCTCTCCGTCGGGGCGTTCGACGGCGAGCGGATGGTCGGCTTCACCGCGAACGGCTTCGACGGCGTGACGGCGTACGACAGCGGCACCGGCGTCGTGCCGTCGCATCGCCGCCGCGGCCTCTCCCGCGCGATGTTCGACTGGCTCATTCCGCGGCTCCGCGCGGCGGGCGCCTCGCGCTACCTGCTCGAAGTCATCGAGACGAACAAGCCGGCCGAGGAGTTGTATCGGGGGCTCGGGTTCCGCGAGACGCGTCGCTTCGACTGCTGGGTGTACGAGTCGCGGGGCGATGCTCCCCGCTTCGGCGGCGGCGCGATCAATCCCGAATGGTGGGACGTCGAGCCGCCCTGGCAGAACTCCAATGCCTCGCTGGCCCGCGCGCGCGACCGGCACGTCGTCATCGGCGATGAGCGCGGCTACGCGGCCGTCTTCCCGAACAGCGGCGACCTCGCGCAGCTCGCCGTCGCGCGCGAGCATCGCCGGCGCGGCGTCGGGCGGCAGTTGCTCGACGCGGCGGCGGCGATCGCCAACAAGCCGCTGCGCGTGCTCAACGTCGACGACCGCGATGAAGGGATCGCTGCCTTCTTCGAGGCCGTCGGCGCGCGGCGCATCGTGCGCCAGATCGAGATGGTGTTAGCGTTGTGAGCGGCATGCGAGTCGACGCGTTCAACATCCCCACCGCCCATCCCGCCGACGTCTCCGGCCTCGAGCGGCTCATCGCCGAGGGGCGGATCGATCCGGCGGAGGTGGTCTGCATCATCGGCAAGACGGAGGGGAACGGCGGCCGCAACGACTTCACACGCGACCTGGCCATGCTGGCCTTCGAGGACCTCTTCTCCCGGCACCTGCGCATCCCGCGCGCGGAAGTCGTCAACCGGATGATCTTCTCGCTCTCGGGCGGCACCGAGGGGGTGACGTCGCCGCACATCATCGTTTTCACGCGCGGCGCGGGAACGAGCACCGGGGCAAAGCGGCTGGCCATCGGCATCGGCTACACGCGCGACTTTCAGGCGGCGGAGATCGGACGCATGCCGCAGATCGAGGAGACGGCACGCGTGATCAGCGACATCGTCCACGGCCTCGGCGTCTCCGCTTCTGATGTTCATCTGGTGCAGATGAAAGGCGCCATCCCGCCGGGCGGCGGCCGCTCGAACATGGTCTATTCGCGCGGCGCCTCCGCCCTCGGCGCGGCTCTGGCCCTCGGCGAAGTCGATCGTGCCCGGCTCTCGGACGACGTGGTCTGCGAGGACTGGAGCCTCTACTCGTCCGTTGCGTCATGTTCCGCGAAGCCGGGCCTGACGCGCACGGAGATCATGGTGATGGCCAACAGCCCGTCGGCCGACGGCGATCTCGTCATCGACCACACCGTCCTCAACGACATGCTTGACGTCCCTTCGATGCATGCATTGCTGGCGAGAATGGGCATGCCGGTGAACGGGCAATTGAACGCGGAGCAGCGGAAGCGGCTCGTCGGCGTATTCGCCAAGTCCGAGGCCGATCCGCGCGGCACCATCCGCGGCAAGCGGCACACCATGCTCACCGACGACGACATCAGCGACACGCGCCATTCGCGCTGCGTGCTGTCGTCGGTGATCGCCTCCGTCACGGGCGATCCGGCCGTGTACGTCTCGACGCGTGCCGAGCATCACGGACCGCTGGGCGGGGGGAACATGGCCGTCATCGCGCGAGTGTCATCCTGAGGCGCGCAGACGGCGAAGGATCTCCCGGCAAGCACGAGGAGATCCTTCGCCCTCTGCGGGGCTCAGGATGACACGTTAAACTCCGCGCCATGCATTCCGACCTCGTCGCACTGACGACCGGCGCGAACGTCTTCGTGGCCGACACCGGGACGGGTGACGAGCTCGTCCTCTTCCTGCACGCCGTCGGCGGCGACCACTCCTCCTGGTACCAGCAGATGGAGGCGCTGGCCGACCGCTACACCGTCGCCAGCTACGACTTCCGCGGGCACGGACGCTCCGCGCCTCACGACGACATTTCCATCGCCGCGTTCGCCCGCGATACGGTTGCGCTCATCGAGCACTTCGGCTTCCGCCGCGCGCACCTCGTCGGCCTCTCCATGGGCGGCGTCGTGGCGCTGGAAGTGTTCAAGCGCCGCTCGGACGTCGTGCAGTCGCTGGCCCTGGCCAACTCATGGGCCTATCACCCGGAGGGCGAGGGGCGGACGGCGTTCATCACCGAGCAGCTCTCGAAGATGTCGCTGCCGGAGAGCTCGCGGATGCTGATCCCCGACCTCCTCGCGCCCGGCACCGCGCGGGAGGTCGTCGAGCGAGCGATCGAGATCGAGGGACGCAAAGACCCGCGCGTCTTCCTCGCCTCGTGGACCTCGATGTTCCAGAGCGACTACCGGCGGATGCTGGAGCTGATCGACGTCCCGCTGCTGCTCATCGGCGGCACGCTGGACCGCATCACGCCCACCGACCCGCTCTCCACGACCATCCACGCCGCGGTGCCGACCTCCGAGCTGGTGAACATCGAGGGGGCGAACCACTTCTCCAACCTCGACCATCCGGCGGAGTTCACGCGCGCGCTGCGGCCGCACCTGCTCCGCGCCCGCGCGCACGACTCGCAGCGGCTGGCCGTCCCGCAGGCGCGCACGATCGAGGTCGAGGCCAGCACGACGGCGCACGCGCTGATGTCGCTCCTCAGCCGGCGCGGCATCCGCTACTTCTTCTCCAACTCCGGCACCGACTTCACGCCGATCATCGACGCCCTCTCCCGCTACGACGGGCAGCCCGACTTCCAACTGCAGACCATCGCCATCCCGCACGAGAACACGGCCATCGCCATGGCCCACGGCTATTGGCTGATGAGCGGCAAGCCGCAGGCGGTGATGGCCCACGTGAACGTCGGCACGGCGAACATGGGCCTGGGGATCATCAACGCGTCGCGCTCGAAGGTGCCGATGCTGGTGATGGCCGGCCTCTCGCCGTGGTACGAGTCGGACGTCGAGGGCTGCCGCACGAACTTCGTGCAGTGGGGGCAGGACACGTTCGACCAGGGCGCCTACTTCCGCGAGTTCACGAAGTGGGACTACGAGCTGCGCGGCGCGCGGAACCTGGAGACGATCGTCGACCGCGCGCTGGCCATCGCCGCCAGCGATCCGGCCGGGCCCGTGTATCTGATGTTGCCGAAGGAGCCGCTGATGGAGCGCATCGACGTCTTCTCGTTCCACTCCGTGCCGCAGCAGCAGCCGGCCGCGTCGTCGGAGCCGGCCGCGGATGCGGTGGAGCGCGCCGCGCGGCTGATCGCCGGCGCGCAGCGGCCGCTCATCATCACCGCGGAGGCGGGACGATATCGGGGGGCGCCGGAGGCGCTGCTGCAGCTCGCGCAGCGGAACG
>DATEOX010000277.1:0-6064 GCA_035273585.1 Thermoanaerobaculia bacterium | reverse complement strand
TGCGCCGGCTTCTTCGGCTTGATCAGGAGGATGAGGGTGGTGTGGTCGGCGGAGAGGTAGTAGCCGCTCGCCACATCCACTTTGAAGCCGCCGCCCGCCGACTGGAACTTCTTCAGAAACACCGGCGCGAGGTTGAACGGGTCGTACTGCACGAGCTGCTTGAGGGCCATCGACTGCGGCGTCTGCAGCAGCGCCTTGTTCCGCGCCAGCGACTCGCGGATGCCGGCGTCGCTCAGCTTCTCCGCGACGTCGTTCAATTCCGCCGGCGTGAGGAAGAGCAGCGCGCGGGGCAGGATCACGTCGACGAAGTCGAGCGGGTTGGGGAGCTTGTAGCTGACGTCCTCGACGCGCGGATCGTTCTTGTAGCCTTGCGCGACCTGCTCGATCAGACTGTCGTACTCGTGGACGTCGCGCCCGGCCGGCATCTCCATCACGATGATGTGATAGTCGATCGTTCCCATGTCCCGCAGCACCTTGCGGAAGTCGTTGACCTGCTTGTTCTTCTGCGGGATGAGGTTGAGCAGGTCGGGGTCGAAGGTCAGGCGCGACGCGGCCGCGAAGGACAGAACGGCCATGATTGCGGCGACGATGGCGATCTGTTTGCTGTGGCGAAGGCAGAGCTTGGCGAGCGCGTCGAGGGTTCTGTCGATCAAGGCGCGCCGGGGGATAACATGCAGGGAAAGTCGAGTCAAGGAAATCGTTTAGCCCGGATGTTGCTGGCGTCGGTGGTCTCCGCAGCCGCGCTCGCCTGTGATCGCGCCGAGCCGCTGACGGCGAAGAAGGCGCAGGAGATCATCAGCCGCTACCAGTTCACGGCCGAGCCGGTGTACGCCGAGGTGCCGCGGCGGGTTTGGTGGAACGAGCGCGCGCCGAAGGACGACTTCGACGAGAAGTCGCTGCGCACGCTGGACAACCTGGCCAAAGCGGGCTTCGTCACCGTCACGCAACGCGTCGATCCGGACGGCACCACGAACTACCTGGCCACGGTCACGCAGAAGGGCTTCCCCATACTCGGCACGGCGCCGTCGTACCGCGGGCCGGTCTACCGCGGGAAGATCGCGGAGAAGCGCTACGACGGCCTGCGCAACTTCGAGCGCCATCCGACCGAGCCGACCACCGGCCACGCGGAGCTCGTCTGGCACTACGCGAACCCCACGCCGCTCTATCCGATGTTCGAGACGAAGATGAACAAGCCGCTGAACAAGCCGTTCGCCTCGCTCGTGTCGTTCTATTACAAGGACCGCGAGTGGCGCTTCGACGTCACGGTGCGGAAGGCGGACACGCAGTAGTGTCATCCTGAGCCCCGCAGAGGGCGAAGGATCCCCTCGCAAGCACCGGGAGATCCTTCGGCGTCTCCGCGCCTCAGGATGACGGGCGACGGCGCATCCGCCGCACCCCCTGCGGCCCGGCAATGACGGCTTCCGTCACCTCGCCGCCAAAGAATCCGGTCTCCACGACGCCCGCATGCGCGCGGACGAAGCCGGCCACCAGCATGACGTCCTGATCCTCGGGCACGCGCACGTCGATGATCAGGTTGCCTTCGTCCGTGATGAACCCTTCGCGCAGGACGGGCTGATAGTCGACGAAGCGCCGCAGCAGCACCTCGCGCGCGAACGGCGTCACCTCCACCGGAAGGACGCCGACGCCCAGGCGCTCCACGACCTTCGACTCATCGGCGATCACGATGAAGCGGTCAGCCGACTGCTCCACGATCTTTTCCCGCAGCAACGCGCCGCCGCGGCCCTTGATCAGACGCAGCCGCTCGTCGATCTCGTCCGCGCCGTCCACCGCGAGGTCGAGCGGAGCGAGCTCGCCGAGGCTGAAGGTGGCGATGCCGAGCTCGCGCGCCAGCTCCTCGGTGCGCCGCGAGGTGCACGTGCAGCGGATGTCGCGCAGCTCGCCGGTGTGCAACGCCTCGCCGAGGAGCCTCACGAATTCTTCCGCCGTCGAGCCGGTGCCGAGGCCGAGCCGGGCGCCGTTGCGGACGTCCTTCAGCGCCTCGCGCGCGGCCTCCAGCTTGAGGTTCATCAATACCCTCCCGCCGCCCCGCCCGCCCGCGGATCGGCGACCGCCGTGAGCTTGCCGCCGTCGAAGAGGATGGCGTGCACGTCGCCGATCGGCTCGCGGCCGAAGACGCCGTGGCCCATCGCGTTCAGCGCGTCGAGCAGCGCCTTCGGCGCGCGCCCGGTCTCGAACGCGATGTCCTCCGGCTCCGACTGCTGGTGATAGCGCGGCGCGGCGATGGCCTCGCCGAGCGGCTTCCTGTAGACGATCACGTTCAGCAGCACCTGCAGCACCGAGGTGGGGATGGTCGGGCCGCCACGCGTGCCGAGGGCGAGATACGGCTTGTCGTTCCTGAGCACGATGGTGGGCGACATCGAGGACGCCATCCGCTTGCCGGGCTCGATCGCGTTCGCCGATCCCTGCACCAGGCCCGCGCGATTCGGTTTGCCTGGCGCAGTGGTGAAGTCGTCCATCTCGTTGTTGAGGAAGAAGCCGAGGCCGGGGACGATGAAGCCGCTGCCGAAGTTGTCGTTCAGCGTGGTGGTCATCGCCGCCACGTTCCCCTGCTCGTCCGCGATCGTGAAATGCGTCGTGTGCTGCCCCTCGGCCACGCTCGTCCCCGGCTCGGCGAGCAGGTGGGTCGGCGTGCTCTTCTTCGCGTCGATCGACGCGCGCCACTGCGAGGCCCGCTCGGTGGAGAGCAGCTCGCGGTACGGGATGCGCGCGCTCGCCGGATCGCCGAGGTACTTGTTGCGGTCGATGTACGCGCGGCGCGTAGCCTCGGCGATGAGATGGATGGACGCCGACGTCTGGAAGCCGGCCGCGGCAAGGTCATAGCCGCTCAGGATGTTCAGCGACTCGCCCATCACCAGGCCGCCCGCGGACGGCGGGGCCATGGTGTAGATGTCGTAGCCGCGGAACTTCAGGCGGATGGGCGAGCGCCACACCGGCGCGTAGTCGCGCAGGTCGCGGTAGCCGATCAGGCCCCCTGCGGTACGTACGCCTTCGACCAGCTTCTTCGCCGTGTCCCCCTCATACAGCTCGCGCGCGCCGAAGACGGAGATGCGCTCCAGCGTCGCGGCCAGGTCCGCCTGCACGAGCTTGGAGCCGGCCGGCAGCGGCCTGTCGTTCGGGAAGAAGAGCGCCGCGGTCGCGCCGAACTGCTCGATGTGCCGCTTCGAGCGTGCAGCGGCAAGGTCGGCCTCGAGCGTGGCGTCGGTCTTCACGCCGTCGCGCGCGAGCCGCGTCGCGGGGGCGATGAGGTCCTTCCACTCGAGCGTGCCGAAGCGTGCGTGCATCGCCTCCAGGCCGGCCACGGTGCCCGGAACGCCAACCGCGAGCGCGCCGGTCTGCGACGCCGCCGGCTCCTTCGCGAACATGTCGCGTGTCGCGCCGAGGGGTGCGACTTCCCGAAAGTCGAGCGACCAGACCGCCTTCGTCTTCGCGTCGTAGTAGAGGAGGAAGCCGCCGCCGCCGATGTTGCCCGCCTGCGGATGCGCCACCGCCAGCGCGAAGGCGACGGCTACCGTGGCGTCGATGGCGTTGCCGCCGCGCCTGAGGATCGAGAGACCGACCTGCGTCGCGTAGGGGGAGACGGTGGAGAGCGCGGCGTGGGAGGCGACGGCTTGCGAGCCGGCGTGGGCGTTTGCCGCCAGCAACAGCATCAGCAGTGTCATCCTGAGCCGCGAAGACGGCGAAGGATCCGTAGCGATCTTGCGCCGCACCGAAGGTACGGATCCTTCGGCGTCTTCGCGCCTCAGGATGACGCGCCCGCTCACCGCCGCCCCCGTCGCGTGCTGCGATTGCGCTCCCAGATGATCTTCAGCCCCTTGAGCGTCAGCTCCGCATCGATCTCGTCGATGTGCTCGCTCTCGTCGGCGAACAGCGGCGCGAGACCGCCCGTGGCCACGACGCGCCCGAGGTCCGGCACCTCGCTCTTGATGCGGGCCAGGATGCCGTCCACCAGCGCCAGGTATCCGAAGTAGATGCCGGACTGCATGTTGACCACCGTGTTCGTGCCGATGACGTGCTCCGGCCGGCGGATGTCGACGCGCGGCAATCGCGCGGCGCGCGCGAACAGCGCCTCGGCGGAGATGTTCAGCCCCGGCGCGATCACGCCGCCGACGTATTTCGCATCGGCGGTGACGAGGTCGAACGTGGTGGCCGTGCCGAAGTCGACGATCACCGTCGGGCCGCCATACGCCGCGTGCGCCGCGACGCAGTTCACGATGCGGTCCGCGCCGACCTCCTGCGGGTTGTCGGTGTGGATGGCGATGCCGGTCTTCACCCCCGGCTCGACGAACAGCGGCTCGATGTGGAAGTAGTCGCGGATCATGGCCGCGATGGAGCCGTTCAGCGGCGGCACGACGGAGGAGACGATGCTCCCCTCCAGCGCGCCGTACGAGTCGCCCACGAGCTGCCGGGCCAGGATGCCGTACTCGTCGGCGGTGCGCTCACGCGCGGTGGCCAGGCGCCACGAACCGGCCAGCTCTTCGCCGCGATAGATGCCCAGGACGATGTTCGTGTTCCCGACGTCGACGACGAGCAGGTTGGACGGCATTGCGGCGGATGTTACGCGAGAATCAGATCGCCCGCGCTCACCGCGACGACCTCGCCGCCCTGCCGTAGCAGCGCCCGGCCATGCTCGTCGATGCCGGCCCACGCGCCGCTGACCGTCCTGTCGCCGAGGACGCAGGTGATGCGGTCGCCCGGCTGGTGGACGGCCAGCGAGCGCCACTCGCCGAGGACGCGGTCGTGCACGAGCGGCCGGGCCAGCCGCGCGTCGACGTGCTCCACGAACGCAGCGGTGGCCTCGTCGATGCCGTGGAAGGCGCGGCGGGCCAGCTCGCGGATGGAGACGGCGTTCGGGCGCTCCTCATCGACCACCGGCTCGACGTTGATGCCGGTGCCGATGAGCAGGTACGCGCGGTCGTCCTGGATGCGCGCCTCGATGAGGATGCCGGCGATCTTGCGCCCATCGGCCAGGATGTCGTTCGGCCACTTGATCCGCGCATCGATGGCGAACGTCTCGTGCAGGTAGGAGGCGAGGATGTTCGCCATCTCCAGCGGCACGAGCGGCAGCTCGCTCACCCGCCGGGTGAGGAGCGTCGTGGCGTAGATGCCCTTGCCGGCCGGCGAGGACCACGACCGCTGGTTGCGCCCCCGCCCCGCCGTCTGCTCGCGGGCCACGATCATCGCCTGCGGCAGCGACAGTTCGTTCTCGATGCACTCGTTCACGATCCGCCGCGCCACGAGGTTCGTCGACGCCACGCGGGGGATGACCGCCAACGATTCGAGCGTGCGCAGGTTCGCGACGATGTGGTGAGTGTTCATGCTGGGTGTCATCCTGAGCCCCGCAGAGGGCGAAGGATCCGCACCGATCTTGCGCGGAGATCCTTCGCCGTCTGCGCGGCTCAGGATGACACGGCTTCGTTCTTTTCCAGCTCCGCGATCCGCGCCACGAGCTCGGCGCGCCGCGCCTGCGCGCCGGCCACCACGTTCGGCGGCGCGTTGTTCACGAACTGCCCATTCGCCAGCCGAGCCTCGACGCCTTCCAGCTCCTGGCGGCTCTTCTGCAGCTCGCGGCGGGTCTTCTCCAGCTCCTCCGGCGTCACCACCTTCTCCGGCAGCTCGACGGCGATGGCCACGCCGTTGACCGCGTCCTGGAACGCGCCCGCCGGCGGCTGCTCGTTCACGTGCACCTCCGAGAGGCGGGCCAGCTCCATCAGCAGATACGCGTACTCGCTGAAGAAGCGCGCGTCGCGCTCGACGTCGTAGCTGATGTACAGCTTGAAGCGGTCCTTCGGCGTGAAGCCCTTCTCCGCGCGCAGATTGCGGATGCGAGTGATGATCCCGCGCATGGTGTCGATCAGGCGCGCCGCATCCGTATCATCCAGCTCCTCGGAGAAGACCGGATACGGCGCGACCATGATCGACTGCTCCGCGTCCCCCAGCTTCTGCCAGATCTCCTCGGTGATGAACGGCATGAACGGATGGAGCAGCCGGAGGGTGGTCTCGAGTGTCGTGACCAGCGCGTGCTGCGTCGCGAGCTTCCGCGCCG
>DATEOX010000276.1:0-3585 GCA_035273585.1 Thermoanaerobaculia bacterium | reverse complement strand
AGGAGGAGATCTTTGGGCCGGTCGTGGCGATCATGCCTTTCGACGGCGAGCAGGAGGCGATCCGGCTGGCCAACGCCACGATCTACGGCCTCTCCGGCTCGATCTGGACGCGCGACTCCGGCCGCGCGCTGCGCGTCGCGCGCGCGGTGCAGACCGGCAACCTCTCCATCAACTCCGGCAGCAGCGTCCACCTCGAGGCGCCGTTCGGCGGCGTGAAGCGCAGCGGCCTGGGGCGCGAGCTCGGGCTGCAGGCCCTCGATGCCTACACCGAATGGAAAACCGTGTATATCGACGTGACGTGATGCAGGGACGGATCACACTCGAGGACCTCCGGCGCCTGGCCGCCGACGGCGACGTGGAGACGGTCATCGCCGTCTTCCCGGACATGTACGGGCGCCTCGTGGGCAAGCGGATCACCGCCCGCTTCTTCATCGACGACGTGGTCGATCACGGCATGCACGCCTGCGACTACCTCCTCGCCTGCGACATGGAGATGGACCCCGTGCCGGGCTACGCCTTCACCAGTTGGGCCAAGGGCTACGGCGACTTCCGCCCCGTGCCGGACTTCGACACGCTGCGCATCGCGTCGTGGCAGGAGAAGTCGGCGCTGGTGATCTGCGACGTAAAGCACGACAGCGCCGACGAGCTGGTGCCGCTCGCACCGCGCAGCATTCTTCGCCGGCAACTGGCCCGCGCCGCGGAGCGCGGCTACACCGCGTTCGGCGCCTCGGAGCTGGAGCTGTACGTCTTCAAGGACTCGTACGAGCGCATCGCCGAGAAGGGGTTCATCAACGCGGAGCCGATCGGGCGCGTCATCGAGGACTACCACATCCTGCAGGGGACGAAAGAGGAGCACGTCATCGGCGCGATCCGCTCGCACCTGGAGCGCAGCGGCGTGCCGGTGGAGTCGTCGAAAGGCGAGTGGGGGCCGGGGCAGCAGGAGATCGGCCTGCGCTACGCCGAGCTGCTGGAGATGGCCGACCGCCATCACATCTACAAGCACGCGGCGAAGGAGATCGCCTGGAAGCTCGGCCACGCCGTGACGTTCATGGCCAAGTGGGACGAGCGCTACGCCGGCTCGAGCTGCCACATCCACATGAGCCTCTGGGGCGACCAGGGCAAGACGCCGCTCTTTCCGGGCGACGAGTCGCTCGGCCCGATCAAGTGCTCGCCGGTCTTCCGCCACTTCCTCGGCGGCTGGATGGCGCACATCCGCGAGCTCTTCGCCTTCTACGCACCGTACCCGTCGTCCTACAAGCGCTACGTCGCCGGCTCGTTCGCCCCGACGGGCATCGCCTGGAGCTACGACAACCGCACCGCCGGCTTCCGCATCGTCGGGCACGGGCCGTCGCTGCGCATCGAATGCCGCGCCGCCGGCGCCGACGCGAACGCCTACCTCGCCTTCGCCGCGACGCTCGCCGCCGGGCTGGACGGCATCGAGAACGAGATCGAGCCGCCGGAGCGCTTCGAAGGCGACGTGTATGCGGCGCGCGAGCTGCCCCACGTGCCGCACTCGCTCATCGACTCCATTGCCGCTCTCGACGGCAGCGCCTGGGCGCGCAAGGTCCTCGGCGAGGACGTGGTGGAGCACTATCTGCACTTCTTCCGCACCGAGCAGCGGAAGTTCGACGCGGCCGTGACCGACTGGGAGCGGCGGAGGTATTTCGAGCAAGCATGAGACTCCAGGACAAAGTCACTCTCATCACCGGCGGCGGCAGCGGCATCGGCAAGGCTTCGTGCCTTCTGTTCGCCCGCGAAGGGGCGAAGGTCGTGGTCGTCGATCTGAAGCAGGAGACGGCCGAGGCGACGGCGGACGAGATCCGCTCGGCGGGCGGCCAGGCCGCGGCCGTTGCGGCTGATGTCTCCAAGGCCGCGGACGCGGAGATGATGATTGCCTCCGCGGAGAAAACGTACGGCCGGGTCGACGTCGTGTTCAACAACGCGGGGGTCTTCCATCCCGAGGACGACTCGGTGACGAACACGTCCGAGGCGATCTGGGACATGGTGATCAACGTCAACCTCAAGGGCGTGTTCCTCGGCTGCAAGTACGCCATCCCCGCGCTGCTGCGGGCGGGGGGCGGGTCGATCATCAACACCGCGTCGTTCGTGGCGGTGATGGGCGCGGCCGCGCCGCAGATCGCCTACACCGCGAGCAAAGGGGGCGTGCTGGCCATGACGCGCGAGATCGCGGTGGAGTTCGCCCGCAAGAACATCCGGGCCAACGCGCTCTGCCCGGGGCCGGTGGAGACGCCTCTGCTGGCCGAGCTGCTCTCCGATCCAGCGCGGCGCAACCGGCGGCTGGTGCACATCCCGCCGGGGCGGTTCGCCCGACCGGAGGAGATGGCGAACGCGGCCCTGTTCCTGGCCAGCGACGAGTCGTCGTACGTGAACGGCTCGACGTTCCTCGTCGACGGCGGCATCACCGCGGCATACATCACGCCGGAGTAGCGTTGCGCCAGGGGTGAAGGATCACGCCCGCGCCCTCGTCCTCGCCGGCACCATCAGCAGCGAGCCGCCGCCCGCCCTCCTGGAGCTGCGCGTCCCGGCCATCCGCCGCACCGTGCAGAACATCGCGCCGCCGCTCGACCTCACCGCGCTGGTGTTCCGCTATCGCGAGACGGCGGCGGGCATCGTGCCGGTGAACCCGGCGCACGGCCGCGCCTGCCGTGCGCACCGCCGCTGATCGCTCCTACGTCCCGGCCTTGTTGATCCGGATGCCGCCGTTCGTCGTGGAGAGGCGGATCAACGCCCCGCCGCCGTTCATCGTGCCGCGCAGGGAGTGCTTCTCGAAGCGGGTGGTGGTGATCGGCACGTCGGTGGAGACCGAGCCGTTCGTCGTGCCGGCCTCGATGTTCGCCGCGAGGGTGGGCGGGATGGCCAGGGTGATGCCGCCGTTCGTCGTCTCCAGGTGCATCGAGGCACCGGAGGCGACCCGCAGGAGCTGGGCGTGGATGGCGCCGTTCGTCGTGCCGGCGTTGACCGAGCCGCTGCAGCGCGCGACCTCGATGCGGCCGTTCGTCGTCTCCAGGTTCAGCCGGCCGCTGAGGTCCTCCACGTGCACGGAGCCGTTCGTATTCTCCACGTTCAGGTTGACCGAGCGCGGGACCTTTAGCTCGTAGCGGACGCCCATGTTCACGTGATCGCCGAAGAGCGCCTCGAGCAGGCCGCTCGCGCCATCGTTCCGCGGCTGGCGCGTCTCGATGGTCACGCCGTTGGCCGTCGCCTTGACGTCGATGCGCAGCTCCTGCATGGCCTTCTTCGCCGCTTGCTCATCGCGGCTCTCGACGTATTTCTCCGCCTGCAGCCGGACGCGCGGCTGGTCCCAGGAGGTGATGGTGATCTTGCCGTTGATGTTGACCAGCGAGACCTCGCCGCCGGGGCGGATGTCGATGGTGCGGTCGACGGGCTCGCGGAGCGTCTCGGCGCCCGCCGCGCCGGCCATGGTCAGAAGAAGAACGGTCAGGAAGAGCTTGCGCATGGTGCCTCCGTATCCACCCTGATACGGATGCGGAAGCCGGGAGTTGCGTCAACCGCGCCCATGCAACAATGCCGGGCTGTGAAGCGGATCGTACTGTGGGTGTTGCT
>DATEOX010000275.1:0-14675 GCA_035273585.1 Thermoanaerobaculia bacterium | reverse complement strand
TTCTCAACGAGCAGCATCAGCGACTTGCCGCGATGAGGCGCCCCGCGGCGCGCGGCGCAGCTCTTCGATCATCTGCAGGGAGCGCTCCACCTCATCGGCGATGAAGACGACGAGGTCCCCCGGCTCCGCGCCGCGCACGGCGAGCTGCAGCGCCTCGGCCTCGTCGTGGCGCTCGATGATCTGTTCCTCGTGCATGCCCGCCTCGCGCAGCGCCGCATGGATGATCGACGGGACGGCGCCCGGCTCGCGGTCGCGCAGGTCGAGGTCCTCGCGGATGACCACCTTGTCGAACGTCGAGGCGATCGCCCGCGCCGAGTTGCGCAGGTCATCATCCCGCCGGTCGCCGGGCAGGCCGAAGACGGCGATGAGGCGCCCCGTGCGCAACTCGCGCACCAGGCTGCAGATCGAGGCGAGCGCCGCGGCGTTGTGCGCGTAGTCGAGCAGGAGGCGGAAGTCGCCGAAGTCGAAGAGGTTGATGCGGCCCGGCGTGGTGAACTCGGACTGGAAGAACGACAGCAGGCCGGCGGTGATGTCGAACACCGGGATCTTCGTCGCGTACGTGGACAGCACCGCGGCCAGCGCGTTGGCCACGTTGAAGCGCGCCTTGCCGCCGAAGGTGACCGGCACGCGCGCCGCCTCGCAGAGGAGAAAGCGGAGCGACTTGTCGTAGAGCACGATCCAGCCGCTCTCCACCGTCGCTCCGAGGCCGTCCGCGGCGACGTGCGCTTGGAACGCGGCGTTGTTCGGATCGGTGGAGAAGAGGGCGATGGCCGCCCCGGCGCGCTTGCGGATCAGCGGCGTCATGGCATCCTCGGCGTTGAGGATGGCGAAGCCGCTGGGCATCACCCGCTCGACGGTCACCGCCTTCACCTCCGCCAGATCCTCCAGCGTGTTGATGTCCTTCATCCCGAGGTGATCCTCGGCGATGTTCGTTACGACCGCGGCGTTCGACCAGTCGTAGCCGACGCCCGCGCGGAGGATGCCGCCCCGCGCCGTCTCCAGCACGGCGAAGTTCACGGAGGGGTCGCGCAGCACGACCGCGGCCGAGGCCGGGCCGGTCGTGTCGCCGCGCTGCACGAGGCGGTCGCGGATGTAGATGCCTTCGGTGGTGGTCAGGCCGACGCTCTTGCCCGCCTGCCGGGCGATGTGCGCGCAGAGGCGTGCCGTCGTCGTCTTGCCGTTCGTCCCGGTGATGGTGATGATCGGGATGCGCGACTCGACGCCGGGCGGGAAGAGCATGTCCACGACGGCCTCGCCGACCGGACGCGGCTTCCCTTCCGTCGGCGCGATGTGCATGCGGAAGCCGGGGGCGGCGTTCACTTCCACGATGCCGCCGCCGTTCTCCTCCAGCGGCGTCTCGATGGAGGGAGCCACCACGTCGATGCCGGCGATGTCGAGGTCGACCAGGCAGGCGATCCGCTCGGCCAGCTCGACGTTCGCCGGATGGACGCGGTCGGTGACGTCGATGGCCGTGCCGCCCGTGGAGAGGTTCGCCGTCGTCTTCAGGCAGACCTGCTCGCCGGCCTTGGGGACGGAGTCGGCCGTGAGGCCGTGCCGGGCGAGGAGGCGATCGGTTGCGCAGTCGATGTGGATCTTCGTCAGTACTTTCTCGTGCGACTCGCCGCGCCGTGGATCGCGGTTGGCCTCGTCCACCAGCTCGCGGATGGTGCGCCTGCCGTCGCCGATCACATGCGCCGGCACGCGCTGCGCGGCGGCGACGAATTTTTTGTTGATGACCAGCAGGCGGTAGTCGCCGCCCTCGAGGTGGCGCTCGATCACGACCGTGGTGCGGTGCTTCTGCGCCTCCTCGAACGCCGCGCGCAGCTCCGTCTCGTTGTGGATATTCGTGGCGATGCCGCGCCCTTGCGAGGCGTCGAGCGGCTTGACCACGACCGGCCAGCCGATGTCGTTGGCGATCTCCAGTGCGCGGTCGAGCGTGCGGCAGGTCTCGCCCCGCGGCACCGGCACGCCGTGCAGCCCGAGGAGGGACTTGGTCAGGTCCTTGTCGCCGGCGATCTCCACCCCGATGTGGCTCGTGCCGGAGGAGATCGTGGCCTGGATCCGCTTGGCCGCCGCGCCGTAGCCGAGCTGGACGAAGCTCGAGCCGTCGAGGCGGATGTAGGGGATGCCCCGGCGCCGCGCGGCGTCGACGATGGAGCGCGTCGACGGCCCGAGCGCGTTGCGGTCGTTCGTGTCGCGCAGCTCGGCGAGCTTCTCCTCGATCGGGTACGGCTCCTGCGCCACGAGGTGCTCGATCAGGTCAAGAGCGATCTCGCCGGCCATGATGCCGGTCTCGCGGTCCTCGCAGGCGTAGACGACGTTGTAGACGCCCGGCGTCCCGGCGCCGCGCGTCTTGCCGAAGCCGACGTCGACGCCGATCAGCTCCTGCAACGCAAGGGCGATGTGCTCCATGACGTGGCCGAGCCAGGTGCCATCGTCGAGGCGGGCGAAGAAGCCGCCCCGCACCCCTTCCGAGCAGCGGTGCTCGACGAGGCTCGGGAGCAGCTCCTTGAGCCGCTCGGGGAAGTTGGGGATGGTGTTCGTCGGCCGCTCCTCGAGCGGACCGAGATCGATCTTCCACTTGATGCAAGGCTGGTGAGCGTAGAGGTTCGGACCCATGAGCGCGAGGCGCTCGAGGACGCGGATGGTCGGGGGCATGGGCGGTCAGCTCCGGCGTAGATAGGGGTCGACGGCGCGGTTCGGGGGCTCGGGCGGCGGGGGAGGGGGCGGCTGTTCCTGTTCGGGGACGTCGATCGGCACTTCCTGGCGCGGCTCGGGCCGGCGACGCTGCTCCCGAAGATGGGGCGGCAGGTCGGTCCGCTTCGACAGGCCCTTGCTCATGGCTGTCATCGAATGAGCAGGTTTTGCGCCAAATGCAAAACGTCAGTCCGAGCCGTCGTCGGCGCAGATCTCCAGGATGCCTTTCGTGAACTCGTCGACATCGAAGGGCTTGGAGATGACCAGCTTGACGATGTCCAGATCGAGGTTGGTCAGCGCCTGCTGGGAGACGGCGGAGACGACCGCGACCGGGACGTTCAGCCCTTCGCGCTTGATGACCTCGATGACCTCGAAGCCGTTCGTTTCCGGCACCATCAGGTCGAGGACGACGACGGAGTAGCGCTTCTGGCGCAGCTTCTCGATGGCCTGCCGCCCGTCGCCTACCGTGTCGATCTCGATGCCGTGCCGGGCCAGGAGCTTGCCGACCAGCCGGCGGATGGCCGGATCGTCCTCGACGATGAGCGCGTGGTGGGGCATAGGCGCGGAAGTGTAACAGGCGCCAGCATACGAATCCGCGACGCTTTTCCGCGTCTTCCGCTTGGAATCATGTCCACCCATGAGGCGCATCTCGCGCGGCTGCACCACCAACTGGAGCGGGCGGTCGCGCTTTCCGGGCAGCCGGACGCGCCGGGAGAGCGCGTGGCGGCGCTCATCATCCAGCAGCGGGGCGTCATCGTCGCGGCGCTGGAACGCGTGCGCGAGCTCCACGGCCGCGACATCCGCCTGCTGGCCATCGACGAAGACCCGGCCCTCTGCACTCTCTACATGGCGGTCGCCGGCGCATTCGGCATCGCCTGCGATGTGACCCGCGACGCTGCCGACGTCGCCGACGCCCAACGCGCCGCCGATCACGCCCTCGTCCTGGCCGACTCGAAGCTCCAGGACGCCATCGCCGTGGCCCTGTCCGAGTCCCCCCGCCCCATGCTGATCATGACCCCCGCCGTCGCCGACGTGAGCGCCGCCCTCGCCTCCCCCTTCATGGAACGCTCCCTCGGCATGCTCATCAAGCCCTTCGAGCTCGAGCCGCTCGCGTACATCATCGTGCACTGGACGCTGATCCGGTTGATGGCGGGGTGAGAGGTTCCACCCGCCCCTCTTTCAGTCACAAGCCGGTGACCGCCAACCTTTTTGCCCGGGCGGCGTCTTATCTTGGGAGCACGAAAGGAGCCGGTCGTGGCGAGAACAACCCGAATCGCATTGCTGCTGTCCCTGATGATCTTCGCCGCCGGCTGCGGCCTCGCCGACCGCGCCCGCATCCGCCTCGCCCGCCTGATGACCGCCCACATCTTTGCCATCACCGTAATCCACGAGGAGGCGGTCCTGACCCAGAGCACCTTCCACAAGAACGACGTCGTCGCCGCGCCGCGCAACGGCGGCAACGAGAAGAAAGCCAAGCCGGTCGCCCGTCACGAGCGGCAGCCGCAGACCATCACCGGGCCGATCCAGCTCGCCTCGCTCCGTCTCCCCCTCGCCACCGCGGGCGTGCGCAGCGAGAGCATCCTCTGCGTGACCCGCGCACGGCTGCAGCAGCCGCGGGAGCGGGTCTTCCGCCGTTACGTCGTCGTGACGGGTAGCGCGCCCACTCCATCCGCCGGTGGATAATGCGCGCGCCATGAAGACGCTCCTCGCCGCCGCGCTCCTCATCCTCTCCACCGCCGCCTCCGCCGCCGAGCTCTCCGCGGCCGACCTCGACAAACGCCGCAAGGCGCTCGCCGACCTGCTGCACGAGCAGTGGGAGTACACCATGCGCACGAGCCCCGAATTCGCCTCGATGCTCGGCGACAAGCGCTACAACGACCAGGTCAGCGACAACTCCGACGCGGCGCGCATCGCCGACGTGCGCGAGACCAAACGCTTCCTCGAGCGCTTCCAGGCCATCGATGACGCCGCCTTCTCCGAGCAGGAGAAGCTGAACAAGGAGCTGATGATCCGTGACCTGAAGGACGGCCTGGAGAGCTACGAGTCGCGCGAGTGGGAGATGCCGGTCAACCAGATGAGCGGCATCCATCTCTTCGCCGCCCAGTTCCCCTCGTTCCTCGGCTTCACCACGGTCAAGGACTACGACGACTACATCACGCGCATGAAGAAGTTCCCCGTCACGATGGACCAGACCATCGCCTCGATGCGCAAGGGGATGCGCGACAAGCTGATGCCGCCGAAGTTCCTGCTGGAGAAGGTGACGGGGCAGGCGCAGAAGATCGCCGATCAGCAGCCGGAGCAGAGCCCCTTCGCCCTGCCGCTGCAGAAGATTCCCGACTCGATCTCCGAGGCCGATCGGGGACGCATCCGCGCGGACTTCCTCGCCGCGATCCGCACCTCCGTGCTGCCGGCCTACGCGAAGTTCGCCAAGTTCGTGCGCGACGAGTACGCGCCCGCCGGCCGCACCGAGGTCGGTATGTGGTCGCTGCCGGACGGCATCAAGCGCTACAACCGCCGCATCCGCCGCTCCACCACCACGAACATGACCGCGGACGAGATCCATCAGCTCGGCCTGCGCGAGGTGGCGCGCATCGAAGGCGAGATGCTGCTCATTGCGAAGAAGCTCGGCTACTCGGACCTCCCGTCCTTCTACAAGGCCGTCGACCAGAACCCCGACCTGCGGGCGAAGTCGCGCGAGCAGATCGTCGAGCTCTACCGCAAGTACACGAACCAGATGTACGCGCGCCTGCCGGAGCTCTTCGGCCGGCTGCCGAAGGCGAAGCTGGAGATCGTGCCGATGGAGTCGTTCCGGGAGGCGTCCGCCGCCGGGGCCGACTACAACGACGGCGCGCCGGACGGCTCGCGCCCCGGCCGCGTCAACGTCAACACGAGTGACCCGCAGTCGCGCAAGACCATCACCATGGAGTCGACGGCCTATCACGAGGGTGTGCCCGGCCATCACATGCAGGTCTCCATCGCCCAGGAGCTGGGCGATCTCCCCGACTTCCGGAAGCAGGCCGGCTACACGGCGTACGTCGAGGGTTGGGCCCTCTATTCGGAGCGGCTGGGCAAGGAAGTCGGCTTCTATCAGGATCCGTACAGCGACTTCGGCCGCCTCAACGACGAGATGCTGCGCGCCATCCGCCTCGTGGTCGACTCCGGCCTGCACGCGAAGCACTGGACGCGCGAGCAGGTGGTGCAGTTCTTCCACGACCACTCCGCCATCGACGAGGTGGAGGTCCAGAACGAGACGGACCGCTACATCGTCTGGCCCGGCCAGGCCCTCGGCTACAAGGTCGGGCAGCTCAAGATCCTCGAGCTGCGCGAGCGGGCGAAGCAGGCCCTCGGCGACCGGTTCGACATCCGCCAGTTCCATGATGAGGTGCTCGGCGCCGGCGCGCTGCCGATGGATGTGCTGGAGGAGCGGATCGACGCCTGGATCGCGGCGAAGAAGAAGGCCTGAGCCGGCACGGCCGGCAGCGTTGGTTGGCCAAGCCTCGGTCGCCGTCGGCGCCCGGACGCCTTCTGTCGCGCCGGCCTGATTCTTGAACGAGGGCGGCGCAAATGCGCCGCCTGCTCGCTCTGCTGCTCCTGCTGACCGCCTGCAAGTTCGCCGAGGACAAGCCGGCCGCTTCGTCTTCGTCCTCCGCCTCCGCTCCTTCTTCTTCCCGCTCCCTGCCGACCATCAGGATCAAGGGCTCGGAGACGATGCGCGGCCTGGCCGGACGCCTGGGTGCGGCGTACAAGGACGCGAAGCTGGCCGTCGACGGCGGCGGGAGCTCTGCCGGCTTTGCGGCGCTCCTCTCCGGCGCCGCGGACGTGGCGACGTCCTCCCGCACTGCGAGCGCCGATGAGCGCGCCGCGGGGCTGGTGGAGACGCCGGTCGCATACGACGCGATCGCGTTCTACGTCCACGAGATGAACCCGGTGCATGAGCTGACCATGCAGCAGGCCGGCGCCATCGTGACGCGGCGCATCACGAACTGGCGCGAGGTGGGCGGCGTCAGCGCGCCGATCGCGGTCTACGGCGAAGCCGCCGCGCGCGGCGTGACGACCTACCTCGGCATGGCCGACGCCCAGCCCCAGCCCACCCGCGACTACACCGATCCCCGCGGCGTCCTCGCCGCCCTCGACTCCGACCCGACCGCGATCGGCTACACCGGCCTCGCCTCCGCGCCCCACACCCGCCCCCTCTGGCTCCGCCGCGCCGACGGCGTCTCGGTGGCGCCCACCGCGCAGACCATCCGCGACCGCTCGTACCCGCTCAGCGGCCGCTTCTACCTCTACTCGAAAGCCGACGCCCCGGAGCACGTGCGCCGGTTCGTGGCCTGGGCCGCGTCGCCCGCGGCGAAGAAGGCGGTGGAGGAGTCGGGATACGTGCAGGCGAAGTAGAATGACGCGATGGCGAACGTGAAAGAGGAAGCGGCCCGCATGGTCGCCGGCCTTCCGGACAACGCGAGCTGGGACGATCTGATCTACCAGATCTACGTCCGGCAGTCGATCGAGGAAGGCATCGCCGACAGCGAGGCCGACGAGGTCGTCGACGTCGCCGAAGTCCGCCGCCGGTTCGGTCTCGATTGACGGTCAAGTGGACGAAGCGCGCGATTCGCCACCTGGAGCGGATCGCCGAGTACGTGGCGAAGGACTCACCCGCGAACGCGCAGAGGCTCATCGACCGCATCACCGCGCGCTCGACTCAGATCGGCGAGTTCCCTTTCTCGGGCCGGCGCCTTCCTGAATCAGACCTGCCGTCGTACCTGCGCGAGGTCATCGAGCCGCCGTACCGCATCATCTATCGCGTTCGACAGACGCGCATCGACGTGATCGCGGTCATCCACTCTTCTCGACTGCTGCCGCGTCTTCGGTAAGCCGCCCATCGGGTAGCATCCCCTCATGCCCGAGCTCCCCGAGGTCGAGTCCTTCACCCGCTACTTCGCCGAGCACGCCCTCCACCAGCGCGTCGTCCGCGTCGAAGTGCGGGACCCGCGCATCCTCGGCGATGTTCGTCCGGAGGTGCTTGCGGGGCGGGTGGAGGGGCGGGAGTTCCTGCGGGTGCGCAGGCATGGGAAGCATCTGTTCGCCGATACGGGGGCGGGGTGGGTGCGGCTGCATTTCGGGATGACGGGGGACCTCTCGTACTACCGGGAGGGGGAGGGGCCGCGGTTTGCGCGGGTCGTCTTTCACTTCGAGAACGGGGCGAAGCTGGCGTTCGAGGACATGCGGCTGTTCGGTGTCGTCGACCTCATCGATGACCCGGAGGAGTACGTTGAGAGGCAGGGGCTCGGGCGCGATCCGCTGGACGCGAGCTTCAGGCGGAAAGACTTCGAGAAGCTGATCAGGCAACGGCGGGGAGCAATCAAGGCGCTGCTGATGTCGCAGGAGCTGGTGGCGGGGCTGGGCAACCTGTACGTCGACGAGCTGTTGTTCCAGACGGGGATCCATCCGCGGCGCTCGGCGGAGAAGTTGAAAGACGCGGACATCCGCAAGCTCTTCGCCGTCATGCGGCGCATCCTGGCCACAATGATCGGCGGCAGGAAGCGGCGCAACTGGCTCTTCGACCGGCGGGAGGAGGGGGAGCGCTGCCCGCGATGCGAGGGGACGCTGCGGCGGGCGACCGTGTTCGGGCGGACGACCTATTGGTGCAACGAGCATCAGCGGTAAGAGACTACGTCCCGTAGAGCGAGCTCGGGCGCTGAGGGCCGCCGAGGCTTGGCCAATCGACGCAGCCGGCCGTGCCGGCGGTACAATCGCCGGCCTTCAGCGAGGGGAGTGTTTTGGCGGAGACGATGCAGAAGGTCCTGGCCGAACTGCGGCGGGTGGTTCCGTACGACAGCGCCTCCGTGCAGCAGTTGCGCGGCAGCCGCCTGGTGATCGTCGCCGGCGTGGGGTTCGCCGACCTCGACGTCATCCTCGGCGAGAGCTTCGACGTCGACGCGGCCGACACGCCGAACGGCGAGGTGGTCCACCGCCGTCGCCCCTTCATCGTCGCCGACACCGAGCAGTACCGCGCTTTCCGCCGCGGCCTGCACGTCGGCGCCGGCATCCGCTCCTGGCTCGGCGTCCCGCTCCTCCAGGACGGCCGCCTCGTCGGCATGCTCGCCCTCGACAAGCAGGAGCCGAACTTCTACACGGCCGAGCATCAGCGCGCCGCGATGATTTTCGCCGAAGAGGTAGCGGCGGCCCTGGCGGATTGACGCGTCACTGAGCGCCGAAGCCGAACGACGGCTCACGGTAGACGTAGCCGGCCGGCGCGTTGAAGATCTCCGCCGGGACCGGCTCCTCCTTCACCTCCGAGACGTCCAGCTCGAACGTCTCCGTGATGGCCGGCCCTCCCTCGATGGCCCGGGAGACCTTCACCACCTCGCGCAGCGGGATGCCCTTGCCGGCCAGCGTCCTGGCGATCTCCTCGTCGATGGGCGGAAAGCCGGTCTTCAGCGCGAAGTGCAGCCCGTAGGGGATGGCCTCCAGCGTGCCGGGCATCATCCAGAACGACGCATCCGAGTCGACGCGGCCCTTCAGCTTCTCCCCCTCGATCTCCATGGCCAGGTTGTAGCCGGTGCGCACCGTGTACTTCGTCGTGTCGCGGCCGGCGATCTTCGCCTCCGCGCCGTCGCGCGCCGCGGCTACCGCATGCCTCGATGCCTTCGACGTTCCAGGCCCCTTCCAGAGCGCGAGCTGGCCGGTCATCAGGTCCGTGGTGCGCATGAAGTAGGTCCGCTGGCGGTGGTCGATGATCATCAGGATCGAGCCCCGGTCGCGCGACACGATCGACATCTTCGGATTGAAGAGCGGATGCCCGCCCTCCGTGACGTCGTAGCGCGCGTGCGGCCCCTCCACCCATGCTTTGCCGTGGAACGTGTAGGGGACCGTGCCGTTGTTGTGGCACTCGAAGACGAAGGTCGTGCCGGCGAGGGCGGGGAGGGTGAGAACGAGCAGCGCGACGGCGAGCGGGAGGCGGCGCATGATGCGAGTGTACGGCCGGCGGCGGACACGGAATCGTCACAGAGTGCTATAGATATGAGGATGCTTCCCGCTCTACTGCTCGTAGCTCTCGCCGCCCTGACGCCGGTCTCCGACACGATCGCGCCGGTGCAACTGCCGGAGACCGACAATCCATCCAACCGCGAGGCGCTGGCCGTGGTGCACAACCGCGCGCTGCGCATCGTGCCTTTCCGCGCTGACCGCTACCTCGTCCTCTATCCGTCCCGCAAAGACGAAGTGAGCGGGGCGATGATGCGCGGCGAAGGGCTGATGCCGTACGTGATCACCGCCGCCGCGGCGCTGCCTCGCGAGGCGCGCGAGGGCAACTCCCTCGGCCAGCTCCTCGATGCCGCCCTCCTCGACGAGAAGACGTTCGCCGCCTCGGCGACGCTCCCCGTGACCGGCAACCAGGGTGGCATCATCTTCTATGACTTCGGCCCGGACTTCGAGCCGAACGCGGCGCGCACCATCCGCCTGCGGGGCTGCGTCGGCGCCGTGGCGCCGGGGCCGTGGTCGTCCGTCGTGGCCCTGACCGACGGCGGCATCACAGTCCTCACCCGCGACGGCCTCGTGCTCGGCGAGTTCCTGAAGGACGCGATCGGCGGGGGCTGCGCCGACAACCGCCTGACGCGCGTCTCGCGCAACCAGTACGCGGTCTACGACGCCGCGAAGCAGCAGGTGATCGTCTTCCGCCTCGAGGTCCCGCAGCAGCAGGGGAAGGCAGGCGGACCCGACTGGCGCGACGCCGACTACGGCACGGCGCCGATCGCGAAGGTGTCGATCGAGAAGACGCTCGACGTCAGCGCGGGCGGCGGCGAGCCGGTGAAGTCGCTGCACGTCGACGCGAAGGGCAACGTCTTCCTCGTCCGCGGCGGCGACACGGTCGTGCGGTTCGATGACAACGGCGCTCAGAGCTGGCGCGCGCAGAGGGATTGGGCGGCGGTCCACTGGGACGGCGACACGCTCGTCGCGCTGACGAGGAATGCGCATTGGCAGCGCCTCAAGTTCTAGGAACGCAACTTGCCCGTCGCCTCCGGCATGGGATCACAAACCGTCGCCAACCTGATCGACAGCCAGGAATGGCTGGATGAGACCTCCGGCACGATCGCGGATGCCATCCGCGACGTCCTCCCGCGCGAGCTCAAGAACCTGCTGCACGGCACCTGGCTCGGGCATCCGCTCCACCCGGTGCTGACCGACATCCCGGTCGGCGCCTGGAGCGTCGCCCTCGCGCTCGACGGCGTGGCGGGGATGACCGGCAGCGAGGACGTCGGCGACGCGGCGGACGTTGCGATCGCCATCGGCCTCCTCGGCGCGGTCGGAGCGGCGGTCACCGGCGCCACTGACTGGTCGGAGACGTACGGCCGCGGCCGGAAGGTCGGCCTCGTGCACGGCATCCTCAACCTCGCCGCGGCCGGACTCTACACGGGGTCGCTGATTGCGCGCCGAGGAGGGAATCGTGATACCGGCGTCGCGCTGTCGATGCTCGGATATGCCATCGCCGGCGCCTCGGCGTACCTGGGCGGGCATCTCGTGTTCTCCGAACAGATCGGCGTCGATCACACCGCGACCGCGGATGCCGACAAGCCGGAGGAGTTCACGGCGGTGATGGCCGCCGCGTCGCTGGCGGAGAACAAGCCGACGCGCGTGGTCGCGGACGGCGTGGCCATCATGCTCCTCAAGCGCGGCGAGCGGATCTACGCCCTGACCGATACCTGCCCGCACCTCGGTGGGCCGCTGTCCGAGGGGACGCTGGTGGATGGGGCGATCAGGTGCCCGTGGCATGGATCGGAGCTGGCGCTGGAAGACGGCAGCGTGGTGAATGGTCCGAGCACCTTTCCGGCCCGTTGTTTTCAAGTCCGTATCCAGGACGGGGTGATCGAGCTGCGCGCGGGGAACAAACAAGCGGCAGAATAGCGGGATGCCCCGCTGGCTGCAGGTGGTCCTGGCCGTCATCGCGGTCTGCTTCGTCACGCTCGTGATCCTCGGGTTCGTCGGCTACCGCTGGCTGAACCGCAACCGCGGCCGGCTCGCCGTCCAGGCGCGGGAGATCAGCCGCCAGGGCGCCGAGTACGGACGGGGAAAAGAGATCGGCGCCTGCCTCGACGAGTCGGCCCGCATTTACCAGACGGCCGGCAAGACCTTCAAATCCCAGATCACGACCCGGCTCTGGCTGGAGTCGTGTATCCGGGCCAGCACCGTCCCGCCCGAGTTCTGCGCCAATGTGCCGCGCAAGTCGCAGGCCTTCGCCAGCGGGCAGTGGGCCCTCGAGGAATGCGCCAAACGCGGTCTTCCCAACGACCAGGGATGCAGCAACCTGCTCGTGGCCGCGGTCGGCGCGTGCGACCTGAAGAGAGAGTGAGAACCGAGAGAGAGAGAGAAAGCCATGATCCGTCGAATCGCAGCCATCGCCCTCAGCGTCGCAGTGGCCGTCCCGATGCTCGGCCAGCAGTATGGTGAAGTCATCGAAGTGCGCGTCATCAACGTCGACGCCGTCGTCACCGACAAGGCCGGCAATCCGGTCAAGGGGCTGACGAAGGACGACTTCGAGGTCTTCGAGAACGGCAAGAAGAAGGAGGTCTCCAACTTCATGGCCGTGGAGGAGTCGCAGGCGACGCTGGAGACGCCGGAAGGGCGCAGGCAGCTTGCGGCACAGGCGGCGGCGCCGGCGCGGCGGCACATCGTGCTCTTCATCGATCAGTCGACGCTCCGCCCGATGAACCGCAACCAGGTCGTCCCCGCGCTGAAGGACTTCGTCAGCAAGGCCGTCCGGCCCGGCGACGACGTCACGATCTTCAGTTGGAGCCCCGCGCTGCGGATGGACCTGCCGTTCACGGGCGACAAGGCCGCGGCCGCGGCGACCATCGACGCAATCGCGAAAACGGGGACGGCGGGCATCGAGCAGGAGGCGCGCTACGCCCGCGTCGAGAAAGAGATCAGCCAGATGCCCGACGACTGGGAGTCGATCGTGAACACGCAGCAGCGCTCGGCTCCCGGCGTGGAGCCGCCGGCCGACGGCGTGCTGACGGCCAACAGCGGCGGCGACACGAAGAAGAACCGGCCGCCGTACGAGCGGGCGCTGGCCTCGGCGCGCAGCTTCGCCGAGCAGGTGCTGTACGACCAGCGCCAGAAGGCGGAGGCGGTGAAAGGGATCGTCGGGCAGATGAAGAGTCTCGAGGGGAAGAAGCTCTTCGTCGTCATCACCGAGTCGTTCTCCACGGCGCAGGCGCGGCAGATCTTCGAGTACCTCGACTCGGTCAAGGATGCTTTCGCGAACGGGAAGACCCAGCAGCCGCGCATGGAGGCCTCGAAATTCAGCGACGGCGCGCTGCTCGCGGAGGTGACCGCCGCCGCGAACGCCAGTGGCGTGACGCTCTACCCGATCTCCGCCGCCGGCAAGTTCAGCGGCATCGGCAGCAACGACGCGAGCGTCGGCGCGCGCGGCTTCAACGACCCGGCGGTCGTCGTGGACAACATGAAGATGATCGACCAGCCGCTGCAGCAGATCGCCTCCGCGACGGGCGGCGTCGCCCTCACCGGCTCCTCCGACTTCAACCTCGGCTTCAACCGCATCCTCAACGACCTCACCTCCTACTACTCCCTCGGCTACCGCGCCGACGGCTCGGCCTCCGACTCGGTGCGCAAGATCTCCATCCGGGTGAAGAAGCCCGGCCTCTCGGTCCGGACGCGCGAGGCGTACATCGACCGCTCCGTCGCCACGGAGATGAATGACGCGGTCATGGCGAACCTCATCTACCCGGTGTCGAAGAACCAGCTCGACATCAGCGTCTCGACGGGCTCCGCCGAGGCGGCGGCGGGGGAGGAGGTGACCGTGCCGGTGGACATCAGGATCCCCACCGCGTCGCTCACGCTCGTGCCGGAGGGGGCGGACCTGACGGGTAAGATCTCGGTGTATGCGGCGTTCTTCCGCCGCGACGGCGCCACGTCGAAGGTGACGCGCCAGGAGTACCCGATCCGCTTCCCCGCCGAGTCCCTCCCGCGCCGCAAACAACTGACGGTGAAGATCGCCGTGACGACGAACAGGAACACCGACGCCATCTCGATCGGCGTCATGGACGAGGTGGCGAAGGCGACGGGGTTCGGGACGGTGAAGGTGCAGTAGTTGTTGGTTGTTGGTTGTTAGTAGAAAACCGTTGTCGGTTGTCGGTTATCGGTAGGAGACTGACAACCGATAACTGACAACCGACAACGCTTTTCGTCCCGCGCGAAGGATTTTCATCGCGGCCCCCCTCCAACACGGCATGACACCCCACCCGCCCGATCGCCTCCTGGTGAAACGGATGCTCCGCGGGGATGAAGCGGCGTTTCAGGAGTGCTTCGACACGCACTTCCCGCCGCTCTACCGCTTTGCGCTCCCGCGCGTCGGCGGCGATGCCGACGCGGCGGAGGAGGTCGTGCAGGCGACGCTCGTCGCGGCCATGCGCAAGCTGGCCACGTATCGCGGCGAGGCGGCGCTCCTCACCTGGCTCTGCACCTTCTGCCGGCACGAGATCAGCGCCCTTTATCGAAAAAGACAGCAGGTGCCGGCCATGGTGGAGCTGATGGAAGAGACGCCGGAGATCCGCGCCGCGCTCGACTCGCTGCGGACGGCCGACCGGCCGGAGGCGGAGCTGCAGCGGCGGGAGGTCGCGCGTCTCGTGCAGGTGGTGCTCGACCGGCTGCCGGCGCATTACGGCGACGCGCTGGAGTGGAAGTACATCGAGGGTCTTTCGGTGATGGAGATCGCCGCGCGCCTCGGCGTCGGCGAGAAGGCCGCGGAGTCGCTGCTCACGCGCGCCCGCATCGCGTTCCGCGACGGCTTCACGGCCGTCTACGGCGGGCGCTGGGTGGAGGTCGTATGAAAGAGACGGAGATCGCGGGGCTGTTGCAGGCGGCCGGTCCGCGTCCGCGCGTGCCGGACGAAGTGACGGCGCGCGTCCGCGCCGCGGCGCACGAGGCGTGGCAGGACGAGCTGCGCAAGCGAGGGCGGCGGAGGG
>DATEOX010000274.1:0-16735 GCA_035273585.1 Thermoanaerobaculia bacterium | reverse complement strand
GGCGTGGCGATCGTCGACTTCCTCATCTCGGTTCCCCTCTGGCTCTACTTCGATCCGCACGCCACGGGCAGGAAGATGTTCCAGTTCGTGGAAAAATCGGAGTGGATCCCCTCCCTCGGCGTCAGCTACTCGTTCGGCATCGACGGCATCGCCCTGCTGCTCATCCTCCTCACGACGCTGACGGGCGTCATCGCCATCTACTCCTCCTTCGCGGCCATCGAGCACCGCCAGAAGGAGTACTACATCCTCCTGCTCATGCTCCAGACGGGCATGATCGGCACCTTCTGCTCGCTCGACTTCTTCCTCTTCTACGTCTTCTGGGAAGTGATGCTCGTGCCGATGTACTTCATCATCGGCATCTGGGGCGGCCCGCGCAGACTGTACGCGGCGATCAAGTTCTTCCTCTACACGCTGGGCGGCTCGGTGCTGATGCTGCTCGGCATCCTGGCCCTCTACTTCTTCAACGACGGCGGCATCCCCTTCCTCAACATCAAGGGACTGGGCAACCCGGCCACCTTCGACGTGCTGCAGTACCACGACATCGGACACCTCATTCCGCCCTCGCTGCAGTTCTGGATCTTCCTGGCCTTCTTCTTCGGTTTCGCCATCAAGGTGCCGATGTTCCCCTTCCACACCTGGCTGCCCGACGCGCACGTCGAGGCGCCGACCGCCGGCTCGGTCATCCTCGCCGCGGTGCTGCTGAAGATGGGCACCTACGGCTTCGTGCGCTTCGCGTTGCCCATCCTGCCGAACGGCACGCAGCAGCTCCTGCCGTGGATCGTCGGGCTGGCCATCATCGGCATCATCTACGGCGCGCTCGTGTCCCTCGTGCAGAAGGACATGAAGAAGCTCGTGGCCTATTCATCCGTCTCCCACCTCGGGTTCGTCATGCTCGGGATGTTCGCCCTCAACCCGATGGGCCTGCGCGGGTCGGTCATCCAGATGATCAACCACGGCATCTCCACCGGCGCGCTCTTCCTGCTGGTGGGCATCGTCTACGAGCGTCGTCACACGCGCATGATCGCGGAGTACGGCGGTCTCGCGAAGCAGATGCCGATGTACGCCACGATCTTCCTCATCGCCGCGCTGTCGTCGATGGGCCTGCCGGCGCTGAACGGCTTCATCGGTGAGTTCACCATCCTCCTCGGCGCGGCGAACCGCAACATCTGGTGGGCCGTCGCCGCCGCCACCGGCATCGTGCTCGGTGCCGCGTACCTGCTCTGGCTCTACCAGCGCGTCTTCTGGGGTCCGCTGGACAACCCGGCGAACCAGAATCTGGCGGACGTCAACCGCCGCGAGCTCCTCACCCTCCTGCCGCTGGTGGCCTGCATGATCTGGATCGGCATCGCGCCGGGCATCTTCTTCGAGACCATCGAGCAGCCGGTCGACTACATCGTGCGCAAGGTCGACCCGCAGTACTTTGACAAGCAGCCCCAGACCTACCCGGCCGAGCCGGCCGCGGGCGCGGCGCCCGAGCACGTGGCGGAGAAGCGATGACCTGGAACGACGTCGTCTACCTCCTGCCGGAGATCGTCCTCTCCATCGGCGCATCGCTGCTGCTGATCGCGCCGGTGATCGGCTTCGGCGAGGACGAGGCGACGGCGAAGTGGTCGATGATCGGCCTGCTGGCCATCACCTTCGTCTCGGTGATCGTCTGCTCCCACGCGGTGGAAGGCATCACCCCGACGCACGGCTTCGCGGCGATGTTCGCCCTCGATCCGTTCTCCATCTTCTTCAAGCTCCTCTTCATCGCCGCGCTGGCCATGGTCACCTTCCTCTCCGGCGACTTCCTGGCCGAGTCGCGCTACTCGCCTTGGGAGTACTACTCGCTGCTCGCCTTCGCCCTCGTCGGCATGATGTTCATGGCTTCGGGCGTGAGCCTGGTGACCATCTACATCGGCCTGGAGCTGATGTCGCTCTCCAGCTACATCCTGGCCGGCTACTTCAAGAACGAGCGGAAGAGCACCGAGGCGGCGATGAAGTACTTCGTGCTGGGGGCGGTGAGCTCGGGGATCCTGCTGTACGGGATCTCGCTCGTGTACGGCGTGTGCGGCTCGCTGAACCTGATGTCCATCAGCCGGGCCATGTCCACGCTGATCACGAACGACGCGCTGATGATCGGCATCATGCTCCTCGGCGCGGGGCTCTGCTTCAAGATCGCCGCCGCGCCGTTCCACGTCTGGACGCCCGACGTGTACGAAGGCGCACCGACGCCGATCACCGCCTTCCTCTCCACCGCGTCGAAGGCCGCGGCGTTCGCGGTGTTCGCGCGCGTCTTCTACCTTGGCTTCGCCCACTTCCAGCTCGACTGGAGCAACGTGCTGGCGGTGATCGCCGCGCTGTCGATGATCCTCGGCAACCTGGCGGCCATCACCCAGGACAACGTCAAGCGGATGCTGGCCTACTCGTCGATCAGCCACGCCGGCTACGCGCTGATGGGGATCATCGCCCTCAACGTGATGGGCATCCGAGGAATCCTCGTCTACACACTCGTCTACGTGTTCGCGAACCTCGGCATCTGGGCCACGGTGCTGATGATGCGCCGCCACGAGTATGCCGGGGAGCGGATCGACGACTTCGAGGGGCTGCACCGGCGCGCGCCGTTCTGGGCCTTCGCCATGGTCGTCTTTCTCCTCTCGCTGGGCGGCATCCCGCCCACCGCGGGGTTCATCGGCAAGTACTTTCTGTTCTACTCGGCGATGCAGGCCGGCTTCGGCTGGCTGGCGGTGATCGCCGTGCTGATGTCCGCCGTCTCGATGTTCTACTACCTGCGCCTGGTGGTGGCCATGTACCTGCGGGAGGGGAGGGAAGCGGAGGTGGCGATCACGCCGGCGCTGCGCATCGTGGCCGCGGTCTGTCTCCTCGTGACCCTGGTCCTGGGCGTGCTGCCGACGCCGCTGATCAACGAAGTGGAACGGTCGGCGGCCTGGACCGCCGCGCGCGGCGTCGCCACCCATGGCGCGCGATAACCGGCAGCAGCTCCTCGAGGCGGCCTCGCTCGGGCTGATGTTTCCGCTTTCCATCGCCATCGGCTTCGGCTGGGGGTGGTGGATGGACCGGAAGCTCTTCCACACCTGGCCGTGGCTGACCATCATCTTCACCGCCTTCGGTATCATTGCCGCCTTCATCAACCTGTTCCGGACAGGGATGGGGAGCAATGGAGACAAGCAATCCTGAAGAGCCCGGTGTCATCCTGAGCCGCGAAGACGGCGAAGGATCCGTACCTTCGGGCTCTGACGTCGACGCCCGCGCCGTGCTCGGCCGCGTGCGCGTTTTCAGCGCCGCCGGCTACATCCTCTTCGCCGTTTTCGTCCTGATTTCAAGCGGGTTTGCGGGCTTCGTTGCATTGACTTGCAGTGCCGTCGTCGTTATGATCAACTTCCTTTGGCTGGAGGAGATCGTGAATACGATCCTTCAGCCGACGCCTCACCTGCACGCTCGGAGGTTGGTGTTGCGTAGCCTGGCGCGCTTCGCTCTCCTTGGTGTGGCGATCGCGGTCACAATCCTCGTCGCTCGTTTCAATGCATTGAGTGTGTTGCTGGGGTTCTCGATCGTGGTGGTGGGAATCATGGGTGAAGCTGCGTACTCGTTATGGCGCGGTTTCGCTGACTGAGGTGGCTTAGCTTCCGAATGGAACACGAAAGCTCAATTCTTTACGAGCCGTTCAACCGGTACATCTGGCGTCACGCGTTCGGCTTCGACGTGCCCGATCACGTGATCATGGCCCTGCTCGTGCTCGCCATCTCCTGCGTCGTCTTCCCCCTCGTCTCGCGCCGCATCAGCCGCGACGACCCGGGCGTCATGCAGCAGTTCCTGGAGATGATCGTGGGCGGCCTGAAGGACCTGCTGCGGGACATCATCGGTCCTCACGGCGACCAGTTCCTCTACATCATCGGTGGCTTCGCCGTCTTCATCTTCGTGGGCAACATCTTCGGCATCTTCTTCTTCCTCCAGCCGCCCACCAGCAACGTGAACACGACCTTCGCCCTCTCCCTCACGGCCTTCCTCTACTACAACTATCGGGGAATCAAGGACCAGGGCCTGCTCCATTACCTCAAGCACTTCATGGGGCCGCTCCCCCTGCTCGCGCCGCTCATGTTCCCCATCGAGATGATCGGCAACTTCGCCCGCATCCTCTCCCTGAGCATGCGTCTCTTCGGCAATATCTTCGGCGAGCACACGGCCACCGGGATCTTCATGGGCATGCTGCCGTTCGTGCTGCCCTGGCCGATGATGGGCCTGGGCATCTTCGGCGCGTTCCTGCAGACGTTCGTCTTCATCATGCTGACGATGGTGTACATCAGTGGCGCCACCGCGGCGGAAGAACACTAGCTGAGAATTTCACGAAAGGAGAAGATCGGAGTGAACAAGAAACTCATCCTGATGGTCGCCATCCTGGCGCTTTTCGCGGTGACGGCGTCCGCGCAGACGGTCCCCTACCAGCCGCTTTCCGGTGCCGCGCAGACCGGCGTGCGCTGGGGCCTCGTCTCGGCGGCGTTCGTCCTCGGCATCGCCGCGGCCGCGGGGGCCATCGGCCAGTCCCGCGCCATCGCATCGGCGTGCGAAGGCATTGCCCGCAATCCCAGCGCCGCCGGCGCCATCCGCCTGGCGATGATCATCGGTCTCGCGCTCATCGAGTCGCTCGTCATCTACGCCCTCGTCATCGCCTTCATCCTGCTGACGAAGTAAGGCAACACGTCATCGAACACGAAGAGCCCGGCCTCGCGGCCGGGCTTTTTCGTTTGTAAGTGAACATGGGTTGATCGAACTAGAGGACTGCTTCCTCGAGCATGCCCATACGCTCATGTCTTTTGCCGCGGACTTCCACGATTCGCATCCGGCCGCTACCGAATGGCGAGTACTGATCCTCCGTGAGCAGTTCGAGGAGTCGATCGTTTGTCGCGTCTCTGAGCTCCAGATCCTCCGATTCCGGCGCGACGATTCCGTCTTCGCCGTTCAGCGGCAACACGACGAGAAGATCTATGTTGGCCATACCTGTTGCGGCGAGGTCGGCTGCTGATGCAATCAGTTCGCAATCGCGTGCGGTACGACCCAGATCCGCCAATGCGATCAGGTACGCGAGGAAATCAAGAGCGCTTCGCTCAATGATCACATTTGTGCCACGCCCATATCGTTGTACGCGATCGACCGAGATCTCGAGCTGTCGGTAAAAGTCGGCGGCTGTAGGTTCCGCGGCGATGGCCTCACCGTACAGATCCGCGAGCCATTCGTACGGCTCCGGCTCATGAAGGTAATCATGATGAACGGTGAGGAAGTCCTCGATGAGGGTGCTCTTACCCGAACAATGGGTGCCGGAGATGACGATCCTCACGGCTGCTGAATCTAGCATGAGCCTCGCAGGGCAACAGCGACGACGGCGACATCGCCCCATTTTTGACGTCCGGGAACGCGAGCCATCGCGACGCTTCTGGTTTCAGGCTCGGTTCTCACGTTGATGCAACCACGCAGTCTTGAGTTCAGATTTGAACTGCAACAGCTGACGTGCGCGTCATTGTAGCTGGGTTCTGCTGTGCAGACGCTTCCGGCACTGCCGGAAAGCTCAGCTCGACGACGCGATGATTGACTGCGGCCGCTTTGCGGCGCCGCAGCTTGCCGATCAGGGTTGCTCCCGTAACGCGTTCGACGAGGGTTACGATGCAGTGTTGGTCGCTCGCGCCGACCACCAGGTCCATCTCCCAATGCCCAATCTTCCTGCGAGCATCCACGGCGGCCGGCCGTTCCGAGATGTGGCGCTTGCCCGCGAGGCGGCCACGCTTTTCCTGGGTACCGTAGCGTTTCCGATATCGGACCGGCTGCCGAAGATGCTGCCACAGGGTGCCGCCTCTTTTTCGGTTCTCCTTCACGCGACGGTAGATCGTCTGATGGCTGATCTCGAGCAGTCCGAGGAGCTTCAGCCAGCCGCTGACCTGCTCCGGGCTGAACCTGTCGCGCAATAGCGTCTAGATGAGCTTCCATTCGATGTCACCGAACTGGCTATTTCTGCGTGAGCGGCGCTGTCACGGCCCGGCTTCGGCCCCCCAGGCGAGTTGCAGTTCGCGACTCGCTGCGTGCAACTCATTCGCGGCAACCGCCGCGCCGCTTCGGCTTCGGCGCGCAGGACCGGCCGTGCAGCTTACACCAACGACGTTGGACGAATGCAGGCGCCGGTGCTGTGACGAACGAGCGACGTGAAACGTACATCAGGTATGAAATCGCGAGACGTGTTCGCGGTTCTGTGGTTGTGGTTCGTCCTGTTGACTGTCACACTATTCACAGGCTGGCATGCTACCTATCATGCCGACGACACGATCAGCACCCGCATATCGCTCTTCTCCATCACAATTGTTCAGAACGGCTCGATGGTCTTCAGCAGCTCTTGGATCGTGGTTCTTTGGCTTGTCGTCTCGCTGATCATTTCTTTTGCTGCTGCAACTGGCGTCAGCCGCGCATGCCGACCCTTTGTGTCGCCTGCGAAATGGCTTGCGCTTGGGAGCGTCTCTGCGGTAGCCGTCGCCGTGTTCGCCTCAGCCTGTTGGGCGCGTTCATATTGGGGTTACTGGATCTCCCGCCCTGCAGCGAACGGTGCATGGTGGCAGATCGAACGCGTGAAATCATTCGGCGGGGTCTCTTGTGAGATGCAGCGCGGGCACTGGCGCTGCGTGACGGCGCAAGCGCCCACTCTTGCCAAAATTGCTGCCGACTGCGCCAGCGATTCATACTACTGCCTCGAGGAGCGCCTTCCGGTATCTTTGAGCCACGCGGGCGTGCAGCTCCCGAATATCGCACTGTCCGAGACGTCGCTCAGAGCGTTGGAAACCGTATTGGGGAGCCGCGGCGTCGTCGTGCGAGCAGAACCCGGCTATTCTGGCGATCGTGTGCTCGCCGGGTATGCGGTGAGCGGCGCCGCCTGGCGCCGCCGCGGCCAACTACTTGCGTTCGCGTTGTCGGCGCCAGAAATCTCGAACGACCACCATCCGATGTACGAAATCGTGGCCGACGCGGCTACGCGCCCACCGCAAATTCTGCGAAAGCGCGTGTTCTACTACGATGTTGCAGGCATAGAAGGTGCCGAGCCACCGCGTCTCGTGTTGGCATCCGTAATCTTGATGTGGTGCGTCACTGTCCCGGCGTCGTTGCTAGCCGCGGTCTGGCTTGCCCATAGGCGACGCGTTATATGGCTACGCTCGAAAAGCACCGCCTAACTGTTGCGTCTCAGTACGTTGTTCTCATCCAGGCGAGTGACTGGAGGATTGTAAGCGAGGGTGGAGTGAGCACGGTGGTGTGGTAGAAGTGGAGGTAGGGCGGCAGCCATCGTTTGCGTTCCTCGGAGCTGTCGTAGGCGAAGCGGTAAGCCCACTCGCGGAGCAGGGTCTGAATGAAGCGCTCGGCTTTGCCGTTCGTGCGCGCGGTGTATGGGCGCGTTCGTTTGTGGCGGACGTTCAGCCCTGCGCAGGCCGTCGGAAATTGCCTAGCCACGAACGCGGACCCGTTGTCGGTCATCACCCGTTCGACACACGTTCTGCTGGGCGAACCAGTTCACCGCGTTCTTCAGGAAAGTGCTGACGGTCTCGCTGCGCTCGTCCGCCAGGATGTCGACATAGCAGAGACGCGTGCAGTCGTCGGTTGCCGCGTAGACGAACTCGAAGCCCTGCTTCTTCGATGCATACGAGCGCTTGCGAATGATCCGGTGTCCCACCCGATCGAAGCGCCCCAGCCTCTCGATATCGACGTGCAGCAGTTCCCCCGGCCGCTCTCGCTGACGAAAGTCGCCCCGATGGACAACCCCTCTCAGGAACAACCTCCTGACACATCACACGTAACGTCCGGACAGGCTAGGCCAACCAACGCACCGGCCCGTGGCCGGCGGTGGCATCCCCGTTGCTGAAGCCGCCCTTCACGGAGGTACTGCTGTGAACTGGTTCAATCTCTCCTTCATCGGGTGGGTGATCCTGATCGTGGCCCTGGGCATTGCGGCGTACATGCTCCATGCGCCGCTGGTGTGGATCGGCATCGGGGCGCTGGCGCTGCTGGGAGTGGGGATCATCGTCTCGGTGAGCCACTCCAAGCCGCAGATCTGACGGGCAACAAAAAAGCCGGCGACGCGCGCCGGCTTTCGTTTGCTCTCGATGCAGTGCCACCGCTATTCGGAGGAGACCATCCGGCGGATGACGTCCACCGCCGATCCTTCGGACACCTTGCCGTTGAGGGCGATGGCACGCGCCGGCGACCAGGTCTCGCCGCTCAGCATCACGTAGCGCATCACGTCGCCGTCCACCGTGTAGAGGGCCATCTTGCCTGGGACGCCGACGGCGCTGACCTTCGCATTCGGATCGGCCTTCAGCTTCGGGGTCCCGACCGTGCCGCCCCGGACGCCCAGGGGGATGCGGATGCGGCCGTCGGACTGGGTGCGGAGGGTGAGCCGGCGGAAGGTGGCGGAGGCGATGTCGCCGAAGACCACGTCCACCGAGTCATGGTCGGCCGACTCGAAGAGCTGCGGATGGCGGAGCACTTCATCGTCCGCGTTCGGATCGTACGCGGCGGTCGGCATCAGGTCGCGGGCGGTGAAGAACTGGGAGAGATCGCGCTTCTGGATCTCCGGGTTGACCACGCCGCCCTTCTCGATGGTGAGCATGGCGTAGCGGGCCTGCTCGCCGTGCGGGTTGTAGTCCCACCACACGGCATGGACGTTCAGGCCCGGGACCATCGTCTTCACGCCGTCGACATCCTGCTCCATCTTGCGCGTGACACCGATGCGCAGGTTGTGGCACCAGTGGAAGTCGGCGCTCTCGATCGACGTCGCCGCGCTCCACTTGCCGTTCTGGTAGGAGGCGAAGAGGAGATTGCTGGTGATGTGGTTGTTGAGGCCGCGCTCCCAGAAGACGAAGAGCGTGTCGGAGTCGGAGTCGTAGGCCAGAGCGGGGGAGGTGTGGGAGCCGCTCTGCAGCGACTCGGGGACGAAGACCGTGGAGGACTGCTGGTTCTGACGCTGGACGGTGAGGGCCAGGAGGCGGGTGGATGTGGCGTTCGCCTTCGGGTACTCGTACGAGGCCGCGCTCTCGATGGTGAAGAGCGTGCCGGCCGGCGTGAGCAGGTCGTCGCGGTCCTGAGACTGCGCGAGCGCCATCAGCGGCGCGGCAAGGAGGAAGAGCGCGAGCAGGACTCGTTTCATAGTTTCAGATTCACCATGCCTCGCAGATCGAGCGCGAAGAGGAGGCTCTTCAGGTTGCGGAACTCGGGATAGAAGCGGGCGAGCTCGCCGAAGTGATGCTCGGCCGTCTCGTGATCGCCCGCCTGATGGGCAACTTCGCCGAGGAGGTAGTGCGCGTTGCGGACCTGGCGCGGCTCGGATGCGAGCTCCAGGCCGGCCTCTCCGTGGTTGCGGGCGTGCTCGATGTCGTCGATGGCCAGGTACCCGTAGCAGAGGTCGATGTGAGCCTCGGCGCGGGCGGCGTCCGACATGATGTAAGGCATCGCCTCGTGAATGAGCTGGATGCCTTCGTAGTGCTCGCCGTTGAGCAGCTTCGACGCCCCGAGGTTCTGCCGGGCGGCGCCGAACGTGAGATGCCGCTCTTCCGCGTCGGCGATGACGTCGATGAGCGCCAGGGCCTGCTCGAAGCAGTCGATGGCCTGGGCGAACTGCGAGTCGATCTCGTAGATGATGCCCAGATCGTTGAGGGCGCCGACCTTCCACGCCGGCTCGTCGGCCTCGATGGCCGTGTTCAGCGCGAGCTGGCCGTAGAAGATGCCCCGCTTGAGGTCATTCTGGAGGCGGTGCTTGAACATCAGCGCGTACGCGGCGAGGAACGTGTGCCGCGGGTTGCGCCGGCGCATGATCACCCGCGCCAGCTCCTGCACCTCGGGGCCGTTGCGCTCGATGGCGATCAGCGCGTCGGCCTTGTTGATGGTGAGCAGCTCGCGCTGATCGTCGTCGTTGCAGATGGCCAGCGCCTCGTCGTAGATGGCCAGCGCCTCTTCCATGTCGCCGGAACGGACCCGGGCCAGACCGGCCAACCGCAGCTCTTCGGCTCGATTCATCGTGCTAAGCATCGCCACCCCCACCCTCGCCATTCTCGTCGTCCCAGGTCTCGGTCTCCTGGCGACGCTTGAACTCGATGAAGCTCTCCACTTCCTTCTGGGCTGTTGCGCTCAGCGCCTTGTACTTGTGGTAGACCGACTCGGACCGGTCGTTCTCCTCGAAGAAGTCGCCGATGCTCAGGTCGAACGTCTGCAGGATCTTGAGCAGGGTGTCGAGGCCGACCTTGTACTCTCCCTGCTCCATGCGCGAGAGATCCGACTGATGGATGCCGATCTTGTCGGCGAGCTCCACCTGCGTCAGCTTCCGCTGGCGACGTAGTTGCCGGATCTTGCGTCCGACGAGTTCCAGTTGTGCAGGCCTGTTCATCACGGGTTCCGTTGACTTTTATGCTATTAGACAATAAGCTCGGGTCACTTTTCAAGCAAGGGTTTGCGCTTCGCGCCGCCCGGCCGCCCCCCAAAGCCCAATCCCGCATCGATGTTCCGAAATCTACACCTTCTGCGCGAGCTGATCCGACGGGACTTCAACGCGCGCTTCACCGGCTCGGCCCTCGGCGTGGTCTGGGCCGTACTCCAGCCCCTCTCCCTCGTCGCCCTCTACTGGTTCGTCTTCACCTTCATGATCCCCCGGGCCCCGGGATCGACCGACGACCACTATATCTACTTTCTCATCGCAGGGCTCATCCCCTGGCTGGGCATCAACGAGGGGATCCTCCGCTCCACCACCAGCATCGTCGACAACGCGCCGGTCGTCCGAAAACTCCCTTTCCGGAGCGAGCTGCTGGTCGTGGTGCCGAATGCCTCGGCCCTGATCTTCGAGGCGGTGGCCTTCGGGATCTTTCTCGTCTTCGTCATTCTTACGAAGCCCGTGCCCCGGACGTTGTGGCTCCTCCCGTTCGCCTTCATCCTCCAGTTCGGGATCCAGGTGGGGATCGGGCTGTTCCTGGCGGCGAGCTACGTTTTCTTCCGCGACCTCACGCAGATCCTCGGCTTCATCCTCTCCATCGTCTTCTATCTCAGCCCGATCCTCTACCCGGCGGCGGGCCGCTTCGAGAAGTGGTTCGCATGGAATCCGATGACGCCGCTGCTCGGTTTGTTCCGCAGCGCCGTGCTCTCGGCGGCGTTACCTGATGTGGGGTCGATCGTATTTCTACTGGTTGTCGCGTGCGGTGTGTTCGTTGCCGGGCTGCTTTTTTTCCGCCGCGCGCAGCCGACTCTCGTCGACCTCATCTGAAGCAGATCAACGTTAGGAGATATGGATGCTTTCTCGGAAACTCGCAGTGGTCGTGTTGTCGGCCGTCGCGCTGGTGAGCACGGCGGGCGCGCAGACCACGACGCAGCAGACGCAGACCGCCGCGCCGGCGGCAAACCAGGCCCAGGCCGAGGGGGCCGCGCCCGACGCGGCGAAGATCGACGGCGGCACGCCGACGTACATCAGGGCGGAGACGGCCGAACAGCGCAAGCTGCGCGTCGGGCCGGTCGATCCCGGCCTCGACCCCGATCCGAAACAGGAGTTCTACCGCTACGGCCGCCGCTTCCACATCGAGAAGTACGAGCGCCGCTGGGCCGCGTACGACACCGAGCCGGGCTTCGTCCGCCCCTTCGCCTTCGTGAACTCGGCGAAGGAGATCTACCAGCAGAACGAGAACTGGGTATGGGTGTGGAGCGAGATCCGGGACGAGCAGGCGGCGACGCAGGTGCCGGTGGAGGCGCCGAACGTCGGCCTCTACACTCCCGAGGCGTACAAGTATCTGAAGGTCATCCAGCCGGAGTTCAGCCCACTGGCGCCGGCGCTGGCGGGCAAGCGCGTCCGCTTCGAGGAGGCGTCGGAGGGGCTGCCCACGGCCGGCTCGTGGCGCAACTCGCTCACCGTCGCGGACATGAACAACGACGGCTTCATGGACCTCATCGCTCCGCCGCAGCGCGGCGGCGGCGGGACGCTGCCGGCCATCTTCCTGGGCGACGGCAAGGGCCACTGGAAGATCTGGAGCACGGTCGTCTGGCCGTACGGCATTCAGTACGGCGGTGTCGCCGCTGCTGATTTCAATAAGGACGGCAACATGGATCTGGCCTTCGCCGTCCACCTCATGGGCGTGCGCGTGTGGCTGGGCGACGGGAAGGGGAACTTCACCGACTCCAGCGCCGGCCTGCCGATGAACAACTACCCGACCCGCCGTCTGGCGGTGACGGACCTCGATCAGGACGGCTGGCCCGACGTGCTGGCCGTCAACGAGGGACCGACCACCATGGACAAGAACGTGACGTACGGCAAGGCGGTCGGCTTCCTCAACCGGAACAAGGGGGCGCAGTGGACGGCCGTCCCGGCCGCCGATCCGAAGTACATGTTCGGCGGCGACTGGCTGGTCACGGGCAACTTCAACAAGGACAAGTACCCCGACTTCATCGCCGCGAGCATCTACTTCCAGGCTTCGCAGCTCCTCTTCCTGAGCAAGGAGCGGGGCAAGTGGGAGCCGCTGCAGTCGGACGGCCAGATCGTCCCGTACCTCTCCTACTACTTCGCCCTCGGTTCCGGTCCGTTCTCCTCGAAGAAGATGGACGACGCGCTGCTCTCGTTCGTCCGCTTC
This sequence comes from Thermoanaerobaculia bacterium, assembly GCA_035273585.1. Classification (GTDB taxonomy): domain Bacteria; phylum Acidobacteriota; class Thermoanaerobaculia; order Gp7-AA8; family Gp7-AA8; genus JAFAVZ01. The sequence continues at coordinate 4,115 of DATEOX010000274.1, read as the reverse complement.
TGGCCGCAGGACGCCGACCCGTCGAAGGTCTCGCAGCCGGCCCTGCCGGTGGTGAGCGGCATCGACCGGGTGACGTTCACCGGCGCGCAGCCGAAGCGCGTCCCGGTGATGCGCTGGTCGGGCAACCGCGGCGTGACCGGCCTGGGCGTGGCGGACGTCGACGGCGACGGCAACATGGACGTGACCTTCACCCGCTTCGATCCGCGCGAGCTGGTCGTGCTCCTGGGCGACGGCGCGGGCAACTTCAAGCGCGCGGAAGTCGCGGGCGTGACGCTCGAGCCGAAGACGAACTACGACCTGAAGGTGGCGGACGTGAACGGCGACAACCGTCCGGACGTGATCATCATGTACGAAACCTCCAGCGAGACGCGCTTCGAGTCGCAGAACGGATCGATCCACGTCTACCTCAATCGCGGCGTGGAGTCGGCCACGGCGGCCGCCGCGGAGTAGCCTGACTTCCTCCTCGCCGATCACGGGAGCGGCCCCGGAGAGAGGGGGCCGCTTTTTGCCTCCGGCGGCGCAGTAGGCATCAGGATTGCGGGCGGGGGACGGCGGCCCTCCGGCCCCCTTCTGCGGCCACTTGCGCGGAATCGTCGATCTTCGGATATGATGCGCCGCTAAAACCCACAGCTTTCCTATGGGGTAACGCCATAAAATTCAGCTTTTGCTATTGACTTGACGAATTTTTGGCCATATTCTTCGGCGCAATTGCAACCTGGAAACCTTGTGAAATACCGATCGGGAGGTGGTCATATCGCCGACAGAGCGGTGACGAGCAAAGAGCCAATGCGATTTCACTTCAACAAGGATGTGTAGGAGAAAAAACATGAAGAAACTCTTGACACTGGCCATGGTGGCCACCCTCCTGATGGCGGGTTCGGCGATCGCTGCGCCGGGTGGCAAGCTCGTCCGCCCGAACGCGACGTTCACGTTCGGTGTGGGCGGCGCTGCTGCCGGTCCGTCGACGACGAATAACGATGACAGCTGCGACATCGGCGTTACGCCGGCGGCGACGCTGCTTCTCCCGTACTTCGAGGTCGAGACGGCGACTCGGGCGCAGTCGACGTTCTTCACCGTCACCAACGTGACCGATCTGCCGCAGATCGCGCACGTGACGGTGTGGACCGACTACTCGTACCCGGTCCTCGACTTCAATATCTTCCTGACCGGTTATGACGTCCAGGCCATCGACCTGTACGACATCATCGTCAACGGCATCATCGCTCCGACCGGCCCGAACACCGGCGGCACGAGCTCGCTGACGACGCCGGGCGCCATTTCTTCGCCGAATGACGCGAACCCGAACATCCCGGTTGCGAACCTGGCGGCCTGCGCCGCGCTCCCGGGCAACATCCCGCCGAACCTTCGCGCGGACATCCTGTCGGGCCTGACGGTCGGCACCAACTCGACCTGCACCGGCTCGGCCTCTGCCCCGCGTATCGGCGGCAACCACGGCACGCTGGCCATCGGCTACGTGACGATCGACGTTTCGTCGCGTTGCTCCCCGACGCTGCCGAACTCCCCGTCTTACTACCTGAACGAGATCCTGTTCGACAACGTGCTGATCGGCGACTACCAGCAGATCAACAAGAGCACGACGGTCGGCAACTTCGCCGGCGGCAACCCGCTGGTCCACATCCGGGCGATCCCGGAGGGTGGTCCGGCCGGCCCGACGGCGGTTCTCCTCGGCAACCAGACGAACTTCCCGTACACCTTCTACAGCCGCTACATCAACGGCCAGTCGGTCACGGGCTTCGGCACGCTGCCGCTCAACCTCGATCGCCGTCAGCCGCTGCCGGCGACGTTCGCAGCCCGCTTCATCCAGGGCGGCACGAACTCGTTCAACACCAACCTCAAGATCTGGCGTGAGGGCTCGCAGGGTCCGCCGACCGGTGCTTGCACCGTGTTCCTCGGCTCCAATGCGAACGCCGCTTCTCCGACCGGCGCGACGGCTGGCAACAGCTTCATGCCGATCACCGAGATCGTCCGCTTCGACGAGCACGAGAACCCGCAGACGTTCAGCCCCGGCGTGATCATCTCGCCGTCGGTCCCGGCCAACATCACGCTGCCCGAGACCTCGGCGCCTGCCACGAGCTCCGGTACCTTCCCCGCTCTCGCTTCGCCGGCTGGCGACGTGGGCGGCTGGATGTACCTGAACCTCAACAGCGGTCTCGTCGACTGGAACGGCGGCACGCCGGCTCCGGCGGGCGTGCAGGTCAACCTCGCCCTGCACCCGAACTTCCCGACGCCGCGCCCGAGCCAGAACTGGGTCGTCGTCTCGATGACTGCCTCCGGCCTCTACAGCGTCGACTTCGACGCCGCGTGGCTCGGCAATGGCTGCACCCCGGCCATCGGTTCCACGAACACCAACACGACCGGCCTCATCGGTCCGGCTGGTGGCGTCCCGGTTTGCCCGCAGGGTTCCAACCCGGCGTCGTGCATCCCGGGTGTGGCTCCGTACATCGGTACGAACACCACCCCGTAACTCTCGGGAACATCGCAGTAGCCTCACAGGGCGGGCCGGAATATCCGGCCCGCTCTTTTTTTTGCTCGTCGCCTCGGGTCCGAGGATTCGATTTGGCGCCAGATTTTCGATTGCAAGTCGCCGTTGGATGCTTATAATAACGTGGTAATCGCGACCGTCTGATCAGGCCAAATCCCAGTGGGAGGGTGAAGTGAGAAAACTCCGTTTCGTACATGCTGCCATCGCTCTGTTCGTCGTGGCGGCGTTTGGATCCAGCGCTTTCGCGCAGATCTGGCCGATTCCGGCCGGTCAGCCCGGCGTCACGGTCCTCTGCACCGGCAATGGCATCCTCAAGGACAGCCAGGGCAAAGATGCAGGATGTCCCGCGCCGGACACCTTCAAGCCGACGTGGCCATGGGGTGATCCCATCCAGGCCTTCACCGGCCGCTACCTCGACTCGCTGTACGTAGCGGACGCCCAGCAGACCTTCCGTACCGGTCGCGCGGGCAGCGTCCTCGTGGTGCCGTCCACCAACCGCGTGTACATGCAGATCGGCCACGCGGTCGCCGCGTATGCGATGGACACGTTCTTCACCCGCCTCGAGAACCGCGAGCCGCTCACCAAGGCCTCCGCCTATCCGGGCAACGCCGCGTGGCGCACCACCTGGCACGTCGAGCAGTGGCTCGGGTGGGACACGCACTTCTACGCCGAGAACGGCGGCAGCGGCTGGACCACGCCGACCATCGACGGTCAGGACCGTCTGGTCCGCTTCGATGCCGACGACCGCGGCTACGTCTACATGGCCTACACGATCTTCGGCTGGGGCATCGCCAAGGATGACTTCCGCAAGGGCGGGGGCATCTCCAGCCTGATGGACCCGGTCTATCAGGACTATCCCCACAACACGTTCGGCCCGAACCAGATCGTCACCGTCAAGAGCAGCGCCGGGCAGTACTTCACGTTCGTCGGCGGCGCCGGCAGCGGCTTCATGGAGATGTTCGACACGACCGATCCCCGGCATCCGGTCAAGCAGCGCGACTACTCGATCGGCTTCGTCGAGTGGGGCAAGAGCAACAACTCCCTCGGCTTCGTCACCAACGACGGCCGGATCATGATCCTCACCAACGACACGCTCGCCAGCGCCTCCACCCAGGGGTTCACGTCCGCCGCCCCGACCGGCGTCTACCAGGCCATCACCAGCGACGGCACGAACTTCTATGCGGCCAACCGCACCGGCGCCTTCACCCTGGCCATCACGGCGTTCGTCAAGCAGCCGAACGGCAGCTATGTGGCGCAGACCTACGACACCGGCAGCGCGGTCTTCGACCCCCGCTCCATCAAGTACGGCGACGGCTATCTGACCGTGACCGGCTGGAAGGGCGGCGCCGATCTCCGCCTCTTCAAGCTCAACGGCACCGTGCCCAGTGAGATCCCCACGAACGACTACTTCTACAAGTACTACGGCGGCGCGCCGGGCTATGCCCGCCCGCCGATCGCCGGCCCGAGCGGCGCCGTCACGGTGCGCTCGAACGGGAAGCTCTACCTCATCGTCCCGGCCTGGGGCCTGGGCGACGTCTACCAGCTCAAGTCGGAAGACGTCGTGGCCGTCTCCTCCCAGGGCGCCGTCGGCGTGGTCAACCCGAACGCCGAT
>DATEOX010000273.1:0-8556 GCA_035273585.1 Thermoanaerobaculia bacterium | reverse complement strand
CCGCCCACCCCCCCCTCACACCCGTCGCAGCCGCACCACAAATGGGTACAGGTGCCGCAGCCCTTCCGGTGATGCGTACGCGATCATCGTTCCGGTGAGCTCGTCGCCGCGGCGGACGAGGCGGAGGAGGACGTAGCCGCCGGGTTTCTGGGCCACGTCGGCGGCGGGGAGGGTGGCGGCGAAGGTGCCGAGGAGGAGGTCGCCGTTTGTGAGGGCGCTGAACGTCGACTGGCGCGGGAGGAGGGCGGCGGGGGGTTGGTCGGGGAACTCGACCGTGATCTTGCCGGCCGGGGAGAACGTCAGAGCGCAGCGCAAGGGGCGGCCGTCGACCGTCAGTGTGCCGGACCATTGGCCGAGGTACGCGGGTTGGGCGGCGTAGGGCGTGAAGCCGTCAGTGGGGACGAACGTGAGGGGCGGGGTGGAGGGGGCGACGGCAGCGATGAGGCGGTTGGCCACCGACTGCGCGACGTCGTTGCGGTCGTTCGCGTTGATCACTACCGCGGCGGCGATGTCGAGATCGGGGAGCAGGACGAGGATCGAGCTGGCGCCGGGCATCCCCCCTTCGTGCCAGACCACGCGCGTGCCGGTCGCGGTCGTCCGGAAGTACCAGCCGAGGCCGTAGCGGGAGGAGTCGTAATACGGGTAAAGCGCGCCGGGATCGACGTACGTGCGCATCAGCTCCTTCGAGGCGGCGGAGAGGACAGCAGACGGGCGGTCGTCCAGATGGAACATCCCGAAGCGGACCAGGTCGTGGACGCTCGCGTAGATGTTGCCCGCGCCGGGGGTGTCGTTGTACGTCTCCGGCAGCGGCTTCCCCTCCAGGTCGTATTTGCGGGCGAAGCCCGGCGGCACCGCGGCGGATTCGAGCATCACCGTGTCGCGCAGACCGAGGGGGCGGAACACCTCGCGCTTCAGGAACGTCGCCAGAGGCTGGCCGCTCTGCTCGGCGATGATGTGGCCCAGCAGGCCGTAGCCGATGTTCGAGTACTCCGAGACCGTGCCGGGCGGGTGGGCGGCGAAACCGTAGCGGCGGAACATCGCCGCGGCGTCGTGCGGCGGGGACGGCTCGCCGCTCCAGCGGATCGTCGCGTACGTCGGCAGGCCGGACGTGTGGTTCAGGAGCTGGCGCACCGTATACACATCCGTCGCAGGCACCCAGCCGCCGGCGTAGCGATGCGCGGGCTGGTCGAGATCGATCCGCTTGCGCTCGGCGAGCAGCATCACGCCGGTGGCGACGAACGGCTTCGTCACCGAGGCGAGGGGATACGGCGTGTGCACCGTCGCGCGCCGGTTGGCATCGGCGAAGCCGAACGCCGCCTCGTGCACGATCGTGCCGTTGCGAGCGACGGCGACGGCGATCGAGGGGATCGGCTTGGCCAGCTCCGCCTCGATCGAGGCATCGACGTCGCGGAATGCGGTGGAGCGGTGGGCGCAGGCGGAGGAGAGGAAGAGAGAGAGGATGATCAGCCGGCGAATGAGCACGCAGCCAGAGTACGCGTCGCATGCGAAGAGGTTGCAGCACCGGCGGGACGCGCTACACTTCCGCCCCGCATGAGCCCATTCCTCCTTCCCATGATCGGCATCGCCATCGTTTATCTGGCGATGATCGTGATGAACGAGCGCGCGGGGCTGTTCCGCTGCGACGCGTTTCCCGCGCCGTGGATGAAAGCCGCGGCCTACGCCTGGCTCGGGCTCTTCATGCTCTTCCTGGCCTTCCTGGTCATCGCCTCCTCGCAGCAGCAGCCGACGCCGCAGCAGATCGCGGCCACTCCCTTCTACCAGTTCTTCGCCCTCCACGCGCTGCTCGTCATCTTCCTCGGCGGGTGGTGGCTGCTCACCGGACGGCCGCCGCTCGGCGCCTTCCTCAACATCCGCCCCGAGCGGCCGGGCGAGGCGGTGCTGACCGGCTTCGCCGTCGGCGTCGGCGGCTGGATCATCACCATCCTGACGGCGCTCCTCGTCGCCGCGCTGCTCAACGCCGCGGGGCTCATCCCGAAGAACCTCAAGCCCTCGCCGATGATCGGCTACCTGGCGGCGCTGCCGCTGTGGAAGAAGATCCTGATCGTGATGTCGGCCATGACCGTCGAAGAGGCGTTCTTCCGCGGCTGGCTGCAGAAGCGGGTCGGGCTGATCCTCTCCACGGCGCTCTTCGTGCTGGCGCACGTCACGCTCGGGCAGCCGCTGCTGCTCATCGGCGTGACCGTCATCTCCCTGATCATCGGCCTGACGTTCTACCGGACGCGCAACCTCCTGCCGGGCGTCATCGCCCACGGCCTCTTCGATGCCATCCAGCTCTTCGTCATCATCCCCGTCGCCTTCCGCTTCACCGATCTCGCCTCCTGACCTCACATGCGCAAGCTCCTCCTCCTGATCCTTTCCGCCACCACCGCCCTCGCCGCCCCGCCGCCACTCCCCGAGGCGACGCGGCAACTGACGCGCGACATCTACAAAGAGCTGGTCGAGATCAACACCACTGACTCGGTCGGCAGCACGACCACGGCCGCCGAGGCGATGGCCGCGCGGCTGCGCGCGGCGGGATTCCCGGTCGCCGACGTGCAGGTCCTGGGGCCCGATCAGCGCAAGGGCAACCTCGTGGCGCGGCTGCGCGGCAGCGGGGCGAAGAAGCCGCTGCTGCTCCTCGCGCACCTCGACGTCGTGGAGGCGAAGCGCGAGGACTGGTCGGTCGATCCGTTCACGTTCCTGGAGAAGGACGGCTACTTCTACGGACGCGGCACGGGCGACGACAAAGCCATGGCCGCGATCTGGATCGCCACCCTCATACGCTTCAAACAGGAGGGCTTCGTCCCCAACCGCGACCTCATCGTCGCGCTCACGGCGGACGAGGAGACCGGCGATCACAACGGCGTGCAGTGGCTGCTGCAGAACCATCGCGAGCTGATCGACGCCGAGCTGGCCCTCAACGAGGGCGGCGGCGGCGCGATGCGCAAGGGCAGGTACCTCTACAACGGCCTGGGCGCCAGCGAGAAGGTCTACGTCTCGTTCCGGCTGGAGACGAAGAACAAGGGCGGGCACAGCTCGGTGCCGCAGAAGGCGAACGCGATTTACGAGTTGGCCGAGGGGCTGACGCGGATCGCAAAGTACGACTTCCCCGTAAAGCTGAACGAGGTGACGCGGACGTACTTTTCAAGAATGGCGTCCATCGAGGAAGGGCAGAAGGCGGCGGACATGCGCGCGCTGGCCGATCATGATGATCCGCAGGCGGCCGCGCGCCTCTCCGAGACGCCGCCGTACAACGCCCGGATGCGCACCACGTGCGTGGCCACGCGCCTGGAGGGCGGCCATGCCGACAACGCGCTGCCGCAGTCGGCGCGGGCGACGATCAACTGCCGCGTCCTACCGGGTGAAGATCCCGAAATGGTGCGGGCGAGGCTCGTGGAAGTGCTGGCCAACCCGGCAATCGAGGTGACGTGGATCGACCGGCCCAAGCCGAGCGTCCCTTCTCCGCTCGACCCGGCGGTGGTGAAGCCGATCGCTGACGTGACGGAGGCGTTCTGGCCCGGCGTGCCGGTCATGCCGCTGATGGCCACCGGCGCGAGCGACGGGCTGTACACGAGGAACGCGGGCATCCCGACGTACGGCATCTCGGGCATCTTCAGCGACATCGAGGACAGCCGCGCGCATGGACGCGACGAGCGCGTCGGTGTCAAGCAGTTCTACGAGGGGGCGCAGTTCCTCTACACGCTGGTCAGAAGGTTGGCAATGTAGGCCGCGGGCGTCCCGCCCGCCGGCTGGCGGACGGGACGTCCGCTCTCCTCGGTGGCGATGAAGATCTCGGCCTCGATCAGCCGCGCGGATGGCGGCCTCACTCAACCGGCACCAGCTCGGTCGTCGAGTCGCGCGAGGCCTTCCGCTGCAGGTCCTTCACCCACCGCATCGACGCCTTCGTGTGGTACTTCGCCGCGTACGCCTCGTCGACTGCGTCCTTGAGCCGCTCGCTGCGCGTGCGGACCGCGCGCACCGGGAGGATCGTCCCGTTGATCTCCATCAGGCCCCGCGGCTCCTTCAGGAACGTTGCGAACCAGCCGCCCGGCTTCAGACCCCAGGAGCGGATGAACACCCGCCGCTCGACGACCACCGCCCAGACGCCGATGATCTTGTGCTCGCCGCCGCCCGCGCGGATGCCGAGGATCAGCGATTTACCGACGGCCGCGAGGATGTCGTCGCTGAAGCGCATTGCCGCTCAGGCCTTCACGGCGTAGTCGTCCCCATAGAACTTGCTGGTGATGCTGGTGTGGAACTCGATCGCTTTCACCGGCGGGTATTTCGGCCGTTCGATGCAGGGCAGCACTTCGAGCAGCTCTTCCTCCCCGACGTAGACCGCCATCGGAAAGGAGACGCGCGGCCTGCGGCGCTGCGCCGGATCGCGCGGCTTGCTGACGCGATGGGTGGTGGAGGGGAAGATGTCGTTGCTGATGCGCTGCATGTAGTCGCCGGTATTGAGGATGATCGTGCCGCGCGGCGCCGCCACCCGGATCCACTTCATGTTCCGGCGGTTGAGGATCTGCAGCCCCTCGGTGCGCGGCGCGGGCAGGAAGGTGAAGAGGTCGACGTCCTCGTGCCCCAGCAGCCGCGCCGCGCCGGACGCCTCGTCTGCCGCGGACATGGCCGGGTAGTAGTTGAGGCGCAGTCCGAAGTTGGTGCCGGTCAGCTTCGCGTCGTAGAGGTGCGGGTCGCAGCCGAGGTACTGCAGGAGACTGCGCATCACCGGAAGGATCAACTGCTCGTGTGCGGCCACGATGCGATGGAAGAACGTCCTGTACTCATCGAGCGGCCAGAAGCCGCCCCCCTCGAATGCCCGGCGGCAGAACACCCATCCCTCGACCAGATCGGGATGCATGTTGCTCGTCTCTCTGATCGGGAAGTAGCCCTGATTGACCGAGCCGTGCCGCTGCGCGCGGTAGCGCAGCTTCTCCTCCATCGGGAGGCGCGTGAACAGCTCCTCGATCCGGGTCTCCGCCTCGTCGTAGAGGGCCGGATCGACGCCGTGCCCGGACAGGATGGCGAATCCGATCTCGCGCAGCGCATCGCCGAGCTCCTGTCCGAACGACGGCTTGCGCATGTTGCAGGTGCGGATGACGAAGTCGTCGTCGAACTGGTCCTCCCCTTCCGACTCCGCGAGGTGGTAGCTCTGCCGCTTCTCCACCTGGTCGTAGCGGATGAAGTCCTGGTTCGTGGCATGGATGCCGTCGTCCTGCGTCTTCATGGCCCGATTGAGGATAATGCAAAGCCATGGAAAGCGGCTGCCGCGTGACCGGCTTGCGCGACGGAGAGCCGGAGGTCGCCGGCGACCTGCGCATCTGGCGGCACTTCTCGAGCCGGCTCTCCCTGCGCGTGGTGGAGCTGGACGGCGAGGCGACGTTCGCCAACCCGGCGCACGACGAAGTCCTGTACGACCTCGCCCAGGACGTCGGCATCTACATCCCCGCCGGCGTTCCGCTCACGCTCGGCGGACGGGCGACGTACGTCAGCTCCCTCACGCCCGCGGTCCCGTCCGGGCGCAAGACGGAAATGATCCGCCTCGCCGACCAGCCCCGGCAGCAGACGGGCGACCGCTGGTACGCGGAGCTGGTGCAGGCGGAGGTGACGCAGTTCGTCGGCTCCATCCCGCCGGGGCGCGCGCCGGATCACTTCCATCTCTACGAAGAGGTGATCTGCATCCTGGCCGGCGAGGGGATCATGCACGCCGGTGATTCCTCGACGCCGGTCGGCGCCGGCTCGTGCATCTTCCTCCCCATCCGCCAGCGCCACTGCCTGGAGAACACCGGCTCAGGCGAGCTTCGTCTCCTCGGCGTGTTCCACCCCGCCGGCAGCCCCGCGGCGCGCTACACGTCGTGACCAGAGATAGAGCAACGCTCCGATCGCGGCCCAGAAGAGCAGCAGCTCGATCTCTGGCAGCGAGATCTGCGTCAGCAGCGCCGCCATGCAGAGGATGGACAGCACGGCCAGCACGCGCTGCAGCGGCAGCGGCAGCCTGACCGTGACCTCCTGAAAGAGCCGCGGATTGGCCCGCGGCAGGAGCAGCAGGGCCACGCTGTGCAGCAGGTAGAGCAGCACGAGTGCGTAGACCGCGATGTTGAGGGCGAGCCCGACGCGGTTCGTCAGCAGCAGCGCCAGCGCGCCCGCCAGGGTGAGGGTGAGCCCCGCGATCGGCGTGCCGGTGCGCGCGGACACGGCGCCGACCCAGCGCGGAGCAAGGCGATCCTCGGCCAATACGACGGCGATGCGCGAAGGGACCAACATCGTGGCGTTGACCGAGGTGAGGAGCGCCATGAGTGCGCCGATCGCCACGAGCGCCGCCCCACCTCTGGACAGATATCCCGCCGCCGCCTCGGCCAGCGGCGCCGCCGAGACGCGCAGCCGCTCGGGCGGCAACGTGCCGAGGCCGACCGCCGACATGAGGATGTAGATGAGCAGCGTCGCGCCGATGCCGCGGGCGAACACGCGCGGCAGCCGCCGCGTGCTGTCGCTCACCTCGCCCGCCGTCTGCGCCAGCGATTCGAAGCCGGCGTAGGCGAAGAAGAGCGGCGGCAGGCTGGCCGCGAATCCGCGCAGTCCGTGGCTGAAGAAAGGAACGTAGTACGAGCGATGGAGGGCGAAGAGCCCCGGCACGATGAGGACGATCAGCGACACGCCCAGGAGCACGCACATCCAGACCTGCAGCCGCCCGAACCAGCGCACGCCGGCGACGTGGATGGCGTAGAAGAAGACGAGCGCGCCGGCGGCGAGCGGCGCCGCGCGGAGCGGCGCCAGCGTCCGCGCGTAGTCGGCGAACGCGCCGGCCAGATAGGCCAGCGCGCCGGTGTAGGAGATGATCTTCAGCCACGCGCCGATGAAGGCCAGGCCGTAGCCGCCGAAGGTGCGCGAGATGTTCATGTACTCGCCCCCCGGCTCGCGGCCGAGCGGCGTGGAGAGGAAGACGGAGTAGGCGGCGGAGGTGGCCAGCACCGCCGGCGCAAGAACGACGTACCCGAGGATGACGCTCGGCCCGGTCAGCCGCCACGCCTCCCCGGTGACCTTGAAGATGCCCGCGCCGATGAGGATGCCGAGCAGCGTCGCATACGACTCGATGGTCCCGAGATCGCGGCGCAGGCCGGTGGTCATCGGCGATCCCGCTTCACTGCTCGCTGACCACGACCCCTTCGCCCTCGAAGCGGATCTTGAAGCCGTCGTCGCCGGCGGTCACGATCATCACGTTCTCCAGCGACTTGTCGTCCATCACGCTCGGAATCAGATTGCCGGTCCAGGCCACGAGCGCGTTCGACGAGATCGACAGCGGATACTCGCGCGTCACGCGCAGCGTCAGCGGCTCGATCGACGTCGAGATGGCCAGCGAGCCCTTGCCGAAGATCTTCACCACATCGATCTTCCGCTGGTAGGAGGTGTCGTAGATCGGCTCGACGCGATACGTCAGCGTGTCTTCCAGCGCCAGGAGGTTCCGCCCCTCGACGTAGATGAACTCCTCGTTGAGGTCGAGGAGGAACGTCTTGCGCCCCTTCTCGTAGACGAACACCTTCCCCTGCCCGACGACCTTCACCAGCGTCTGCGCGGTCGTGCCGAGGAGGCCCGACTCGGCGATGAACTTGAGGTTGCCGGAGTAGCTGGAGACCGTGCCGCGCTTCACGTGCACGCTGCGGCTGAAGTTGATCTCCAGGAAGCCGTTCTCGTGCAGGGCGAACGTCTTCGACGCCCCCTCGATGCGCCGGCCGAGGTCGATGCGCTTCTCCTCGGCGTGCTGTGTCTCGTCCACCGCATCCTGCAGCTTGCGCGCGGCGGTCACCGCCGGCGCCTCCACGGACAGGGCCGGAATCGGCGCGGTGATGGGACGCGGCCCCTGCGGCGCGGTGCGCGCCGGATCGGGGACCGGCGTCGTGCCGGGCTGCGTCCGGTTGACCTCTTTTTCGTTGAAGGCGCGGATCTTCTGCGTCGACACCTCGGAGGGCTTGGCGTTGGGCGGCGGCGGGAGCGGCTCGGGCTTGGCCGGCTTCAGCTCCGCCTCCACCTCCTTGACCAGCTTGTCGGCGCCGGCGAAGCGGAGATGTTCCAGCGCGACGGCCGGCTTGCGCCGCTGCCGATAGAGCAGGCCGAGGTAGAGGTGCGACTTCGCGTAGTTCGGGCGCAGCTCGACGGCGCGCAGGAGGTACTGCTCGGCGTCGTCGAGCTTCCCCTGTTTGAAAAGGATCAGCCCGAGGTTCGAGTGGAGGATGAAGACGTTCGGGTTCTCTTTGACGAGGCGCCGATAGATGACTTCCGCCTCGGGGAATGCGTTGGTCTTGAAGTAGACCAGGCCGAGGAGGTTGAGAACGTCCGAGTCGTCGGGGCGAAGGCGCTGCGCGAGCTCGAGCTCGCGGCGGCCCTCGGCGTAGCGGCCTTCCTGGAACGCCTCCCGCCCCCGGTTGTAATGGAGCAGAAAGACCCCCTGGTCGAACGGCGGTGCGACGACGGGGTCTCGCTCGGGCATGGCGGACGGGATTGTAATCGGTTCTTCGGGGACCGACTATTCGCCGCGGGCCTGATCTTCGCCGCTCTGATCCTCGG
>DATEOX010000272.1:0-8512 GCA_035273585.1 Thermoanaerobaculia bacterium | reverse complement strand
GCTGCGCATCCTGGCCTTCACCAGCGCCGACCTTTCGCGCGCCGCCCGTCTCCTCGGCGCGGCCGACGCGATGCTGCGCGCGATCGGCGCACGGATGCTGCTCCACGAGAAGAGCGAGCACGAACGGGTGATGTCGATGTTGCGCGAGTCGATGCCGGCGGAGGAGCTCGAGGCGGCGCTCGCCGAGGGCGGGACGATGTGCTTCGAGGATGCGTGCGAGCTTGCGCTCGTCGAGGACGTGAGCACCGAAGAAGTGCCGCTGCTTCACGTGCGCGACCTCGGGCCGCTGCACATCACGCTCGGCGGAAAAGAGCTGGTCGGCGAAGGGCGCGCATCGAACCGCGCGCGGGAGCTCCTCGTCTTCCTCGTCGCGCGCACCTCGCGGCCGACGAAAGAAGAAGTAGGCGTCGCCTTCTGGCCGGATGCGACGACCGAGCAGGTGAAGAACTCCTTCCACGTCACGCTGCACCGCCTGCGCAAGCTCCTCGGCGGCGCGGAGGCGGTCGTCGCGGATGGCGGCCGCTACGCGATCGCCATCCCGCATCAAATCGATTCGCAGCGCTTCGAGAAGGCGATGACCGCCGCGCTGCGCACCGGCGCGCCGTCCGAGCTGGAGGCCGCTCTGGCGCTCTATCAGGGCGATTTCCTGCAAGGGGAGGATGCGGGCGAGTGGTGCCTCCCGATCCGCGCCCATTTGCGGCAGCTCCATCTCCGAGGATTGTTCGCGCTCGGCCAGGCGCAGGAGTCGCGCGGCCGCTACGTCGATGCGGCGGAGACCTACACGCGCGTCCTCGGGCGCGAGCCGTTCCACGAAGCCGCCGCGCGACAGTTGATGATCTGCCGCGCGCGCCTCGGGGCCCGCTCCGAGTCGCTCCTCGTCTACCGCCAGCTCGAGCAGCGGCTGCGGGAGGACCTGCAGGCCTCGCCGGAGCCGGAGACGAGCACCCTCTACGGCCGCTTGCGCCGCAACGAAGCGGTGTGACGAAACGGTGAACGCCTTCCGGTAATCGCGCGGGTAAACCGCGGGTAATCGGCCCTTCCTAACTTGCTCCCCAACAAGTTACGGAGGAGACGATGAACCGCAAGACACTGACCTACCTGAGCATCACCATCGCGTTCTCGCTGGCCGTGATCGTGGCCGCGAACGCCTCGCGGCCGGCGCCGCCGCTGCCGCAGCCGATGCGCATGACGCGCGCCCAGCAGGTCGCGCGCGGCAAGTACCTGGTGACCATCGGCGGCTGCAACGACTGCCACACGCCGTGGATCATCCAGCCGGACGGCAAGCCGGGGCCGGACATGACGCGCATGCTGTCCGGCCACCCGATGCAGTTCCCCATCGCCTCGCCGGCGCAGCTGAAGTCCGACCGCTGGGCGGTGGCCACGGCGCCGACGAACACCGCGTTCTCCGGACCGTGGGGCGTCAGCTTCGCCGCGAACCTCTCGCCCGACGTCAACACCGGCACCGGCATCTGGACGTTCGACATCTTCAAGAACACGATCCGCAACGGCCGGCACTGGGGCGTGGCCCGCCCGCTCCTGCCGCCGATGCCGTGGTTCAACTACCGGGAGATGACGGATGAGGACCTCGCCGCCGTCTTCGCCTACCTGCGCACCATCCCGCCCATCCACAACGAAGTGCAGCACCCGCTTCCGCCAGCCACGCAAACCGCCAGCAAGTGATGAAGACCATCAAAAGGAGAATGATCATGAACAGCAAGAAGAAGATCCTCGTCTTTGGCGCCACCGGTGCGCAGGGCGGCAGCGTCGCCCGCAACCTCCTGGCCCGCGGCAGTTACGATGTGCGGGCGCTGACGCGCAAGACCGACTCGCCCGCCGCGCAGGCGCTGCGCGAGCTCGGCGCGGAGATCGTTCAGGGTGACCTCGACGATCCGGCCAGCATCCGCGCCGCCCTGGAGGGCTGCTACGGCGCGTTCGGCGTGACGAACTTCTGGGAGCACTTCCAGAAGGAGGAGCAGCAGGGCCGCAACCTCGTGGAGGCGGTGGCCGCGGCCAAGATCGAGCACTTCGTCTTCTCCACGCTGCCGCCAATTGAGAAGGCGACGAACGGCGCGCTGAAGAGCCCGCACTTCGACCTCAAGGCCGAGCACGAGGAGCAGGCGCGCGCCCTGGGCATCCCGACGACGTTCATCCACGTGCCGTTCTACTACGAGAACTTCCTCTACTTCTTCCCGCCCCGCCCGACCGGCGACGGCATGTTCCAGTTCGGCTTCCCGCAGGGCGACACGCCGCTGGCGGCGATGTCGGTGCAGGACGTCGGCCGCATCGTGGCCGTCCTCTTCGAGCAGCCGGCGCAGTACATCGGCAAGACGCTGAAGCTCGCCGGCGATGAGCTCCCCGCCGCCGCGTACGCCGATGCGATGAGCCGCCGCACGGGGTCGGACATCCGCTACGCGTACATTCCGCGCGAGACGTTCGCCGCCTTCGGCTTCCCCGGCGCCGAGGACCTGGCCGACATGTTCGAGTTCTACCGGCTGCACATCCCCAGCCGGGCGCAGGACATCGAGACCTGCCGCGCCCTTGCCCCCGAGCTGCAGAGCTTCGAGACGTGGGTAGCGCGCAACGAGGGGAACCTCCGGGCAATGCTCGGCCACGTGGCCTGACGCCGAGCCGCCGCAGCATGCAGGAGCACGCCGCCCGCGAGGGCGGCTTTTTTTTACGCCCCGGCCGCGCAATGGAGCGCGCCGTCGTGGTGTTGCGGCGAGGCGGAAAATGCGAGCGATTCCTCTCACCGCGTTGCTGTGCGTCGCGATCGTCGCGCGCGGCGCGCAGATCGACGACGAGCTCCGTGCCGCGCAGCGGCTGGCGTGGCAGAAGGAGTTTGCCGCGGCCGAGGCCAAGTATCGCCAGGTGCTGCGGCGAGAGCCGCGCTCGCGCGATGCCGCGCTCGGCCTCGGGCAGGTGTTGCTGTGGGAGCAGCGCTACGCGGATGCGGCGGACGTGTACGGCGAGCTGGTCCAGCGCAACGCGAGCGACGTCGACGCGCGGAAAGGGCTGGCCACGGCCGAGTACTGGCGGGGTGATTTCCGCGCCGCGCGCCGTCACTACGCGCTCGTCCTCCACGCGCGGCCGAACGACGCGGACGCGCGCAAGGCGTTGAGCGACATCGCCATGGCCAGCGCGCCGCTGGTGACGGAGAACGGCGAGGCGCTGCGCGACGACCAGCCGATGCGTCGCGCGCGCTCCGAAGTGGCCTACACCTTCTTCACCGATCCGCTGACGAAGTGGACCGCCACCGCCGGCGCCTATGCCCTCGACGCCGATCGCATCGGCCTCGGCCGGGCCAGCGCGCCGTTCGCATCGATGGCCGTGGCCACGGCGCTGCCGTCGATGCAGCTCCGCGTCGACGCGTCGCTGCGACTGCTGCGCTTTCCCGATGGCGAGGTCAGGCCGCTCGGCGGGATCGGCTTGGCGCGCGACTGGCGCGGCTCGACGTTTCGCATCGCCGCCGACCGCCACGAGCTCCTCTACACCGCCACGTCGCTGAGCGCGCACGCATCGGAGACCACGCTCGACGCGACGTGGAGCCGCGGCACGAACAGCGCGGCCGCGCTGCACGCCATCCGCTTCTTCGACGGCAACCGCGGACGCGCCGCCGATGCCTATCACCTCGTCCCCATCGTCCGCTCCCCGCGTGGGTCGTTTTCCGCCGGAGCGACCGTCGCCTATCGCGACACCGACGAGAGCCGCTTCCGCTTCATCGGCGCATCGGCCACCGCGCAGGGGAGCGGCTTCGCCTACTCGTACGTCGCGCGCTACGATCCCTACTGGACGCCGCGCGCTCTGCGCGAGGCGCGTGCCGTCGTTGCGGCGACGGTGGGCGTGGGCCGCAACGTCGTGCAACTGCATGTCGACGGCGGCGTTGCCCGCGACCGCGATCTCGTCTTCGGACCCGCCTCCGGGGCGACGCGCAGCGTCCCGCTCTACTCCGCGCCGGTGGAAGTCGCGCGCACGTTTCATCCCTGGCGCGCCTCGGCCGACATCGTCGTACCGCTGCGCGGAGGCTTCAGCGCCACGGCCGGATTCGAGCATCAGACCTCCGCCTTCTACCGCTCCGACGCCGTGCGCTTCGGATTCAGCGGACGTTTCTGATGTGGAGCGACGACGCGCTGTTCCGTCGGCGGCGCGCGGCGCCCGTCACCAACCCCGCGCGCGTGCTCCTCGCCGTCCTGATCTTCCTCGGATTGCAGAGCGTCGTCCTCTTCGGTGTGTGGTGGTTTCGCGCCGCGCACGTCGGCAATGCGCCGCTCTTCGTGCTGCTGTCGCTGGCGGTGTGGTACGGCATCTCGCGCATGCTCGTCGGTTGGTACAACGCCTTTCACATCGAGCAGCCGCCCATCACCAGTGCGCCTCCAGGGCTCTCGGTGGCCATCTTCACCACGTCGTCTCCGGGCGAGCCATACGAGATGTTCGTGCGCACGCTGGAGGCGGCGCGCGCGATCACGTATCCGCACACGACCTATCTTCTCGACGACACCGGCGACCCGCGTTTCGCCGAGCTCGCGCGCGAGAAAGGCGCCGTGCATCTCGAGCTGGTCGGACTGCCCGGCGCGAAGGCGGGGAAGATCAACGCCGCGCTGCTGCAGACATCGGAGGAATTCATCCTCGTCCTCGATCCCGACCACGTGCCGCTGCCGGAGCTCTTCGACGCGGTGCTCGGCCACTTCCACGACCCGGGCGTCGGTTTCGTGCAGGTCGCGCAGGCGTACTACAACCAGCCGCGCTCGTTCGTAGCAAAGGCGGCGGCGGAGCAGACGTACGCGTTCTACGGCCCGATCCTGCAGGGGATGCACGGCAGCGGAACGGCGGTGGCCATCGGCGCGAACTGCACCTTCCGCCGGGCGGCGCTGGAGTCGATCGGCGGCCACGGCATCGGCCTGGCCGAGGACCTGGTCACGTCCATCCGCCTGCATGCCGCGGGATGGAAATCGATCTATGTGCCGGAGATCGTCGCCCGCGGACTGGTGCCCGAGGATCTGGAGTCGTTTCTCAAGCAGCAACTGAAGTGGGCGCGTGGGGTTTACGACGTCCTGCTGCACGAGTATCCGCGCGCGTTCCGGCGGCTCACGTTCCATCAGAGGCTGTCGTATCTGATGATCGGCACCTACTACCTGGTCGGAGTGACGACACCGATCTATGTGCTGATCCCTGTCATCTATCTGTGGACGGGAGTGCAGCCGGCGGCGATGTTCCTCAGCGAATACCTTCAGCGCGCGCTGCCGGTGGCGCTCTTCGGCGTTCTCATCTACCGCTACGCGCAGCGCTGGCTGTGCGATCCCGAGCGCGAGCGCGGCTGGCACTGGCGGGGAATGCTGATGAAGGTGGGCTGCTGGAGCGTGTACCTGCGCGGATTGCTGCTGGCCGTCGCGGGGATCGCCGTGCCGTATGTGCCGACGGCCAAGTCGCGGCAGGCCGGCAATTTCTGGAGAATGGTCGCAGTTCCGCTCACAATAACTGTGGCGTCGCTGCTGACCGTCGCGGCCGTCCTCTTCCGCAGGTTGTATGTGGTGAGCGAGGCGGAGGTGCGGATCACGACCGAGGCCGCGGCGGGCATGATCGGGTTCCTGATGACGAACGTCGTGTTCATGAGCGGAAGGATGTACGCCGCGTGGAAGGGGCGCCGGCGATGACGTCGCGCCGCTACCGCGCCGCCTTCTTCGCGCTGGGATGGCTGCTGCTGATCGGCATCGTCCTCCAGCGCGGCGTCGACGGCACCCTCGGCCACGCCTTCGCCGCCGTGCGCAACGACCTCGCCTCGCTCGGGCAGTCGCTCTCCGATGGCGAGAGCGCGGTGCGCGCGAACGTGCAGCCGCACGCGCGCCGCGACGACGTGGCGCGCGTCTATCCGCAACTCGATGCAGCGGCGCTGCGGCGTCCGCCGCGCGTGCTGTACGGCGCGTACGACGGCGCGCTCCCCGATTCGTTCAGCGGTATCACCGCGCTGGAAGGACGCGTGGCCCGGCCGTTCGCCATCATCTCCATCTATCAGGCCTGGGGCGATCGGCCCGACGAGGCGGACTTTCCACTGCGCGCGGCATCGACCATCGACCGATTGGGATCGGTGCCGATGATCACCTGGGAGCCGTGGGTGAAGGACTTCGACGCGGAGCTCCGGGGCAATCTTCCGGACGCGAAAGAGCGCGAGTACGCGAGCCTGGCGGCGATCGCACGCGGCGACTACGACTTCTACGTGACGCGGTGGGCCCGGTCGGCGGCGCAATACGGCAAGCCGTTCTTCCTCCGCTTCGCCCACGAGATGAACGATCCGTACCGCTATCCGTGGGGGCCGCAGAACGGCAACCGTCCGGAGGACTTCATCGCCGCGTGGCGCCACGTCCATCTCGTCTTTCAGAAGATGAGCGCGACAAACGCGGTGTGGGTGTGGTCGCCCCACATCTCCATGCCCTGGTTCGAGTATTACTACCCCGGCGATGAGTGGGTGGACTGGGTGGGCACGGGCGTTCTGAACTACGGCGACGTCGCGCCGTGGTCGCGGTGGTGGACCTTTCACCAGATCGTGGAGAAGGCCTATCCGTCGCTTACGAAGCTCGGCAAGCCGATCATGATCACCGAGTTCGGCAGCGTGACCAGCGGCGGCGATGCGGCGCAGTGGTACGAGCAGGCTTTCCGCGACATGCACGACAAATACGGCGCCATCCGCGCGGTCGTGCTCTTCAACCAGACGCGCGACGTCACCCTGTCGACGGCGCCGCTGAACTGGAGTCCTCTGCAGGACGCGCGGGCCGCACGCGCGGTCGCGGTGGCCATGCGATGAAGCGGCTCCTGCTCCTGCTGTGCGTGGCGCTCGGCGCACGCGCCGCGACGATCAGCGGCGTGGTGACGAACGAGAGCGGCTCGCCGCTGGCGGCGATGACCGTCGCCGCGTACACGTCGTCGGGCGCGCTGCAGACCACCGGCGCGACGACCGGCAGCGGCACGTACGCCCTGACGTTGCCGGCCGGCTCGTATCGCCTGCTCGCGTACGACACGCACGGCGCCTACGCCACTTCCTTCCATCGCGACGCCGAGTCGTTCGAGACCTCCGCCGTCGTGACGCCGACCTCGTCCCAGAACCTCACCGGCATCGATTTCCGCCTGGTGCACGCGGGCTTCATCGTCGGCAGCGCCGGCCTGCCCAACCTCACCGTCGCCGCCTACAACCTCTCCGGTACGCGCCGCGGATTCACCACCACCGACGGCGCGGGCAACTTCGTGCTGGCCGTGCCGCCGGGCAGCTACAAAGTGGCGGCGTACGACGAGTCGCTGCAATACGCGACGACGTTCTACGACGCCGCGACGTCCTTCAGCGTGGCCACGGTGGTGAGCGTGGCGGCGACGCAGTCGGTGGTCATCGCGCTGCAACTGCCGCGCGCGGCGAAGCTGGCCGGCACGATCACCTCGCGCGAGACGCTCGCCCCGCTTGCGTCGATGCGCGTCGTCGTCTATGCGCAGGACGGATCGCGGATCGGCGAGACGCTCACCGGCAGCGACGGTCGCTATGCGCTGGCGGCGCGTCCGGGATCGCTGCGCGTGGTCGTCGACGATCCCGCGGGCAATTACGCTACGACGTACGTGCCGGATGCGCAGTCGTTCTCGACCTCACCGCTGCTGACGGCGGAAGCGGGAACGTCGACGACGGTGAACGCGTCGATGACGCGCGGCGGACGCATCGCCGGCCGAATCGTCGATCGCATCAGCGGCGCGCCGCTGGCCGGCATCACCGCCGTCGCCTACAACGCCGACGCAACGATGCGTGCAACGGCGGTCTCCGATGCCGCCGGCGCGTACTCGCTGCTCGTCCCGCCGGGCGACTATCGCGTCGGCGTGTTCGACGCCGCGCTCGTCCATCTGCCGCAGTACGCCTCGAACGCGGAGACCTTTTCCGTCGCGCGCGTCGTGCGCGTGCTCGCGCAGCAGAGCGTGACCGGAGTGGACTTCGCGCCGGCGAGAGGCGCGCGTGTCTCAGGAAGTGCGACCTCGCGTGCGACCGCCGCTCCGCTGCGGGGCATCACCGTCGGCGCCTACGATGCGGCGGGACGTCTGGTCGCCTCGGGCATCACTGACGCCGCCGGACGATACGCGCTGCTCGTAGACACCGGCGCGTACACCCTCGTCGCCTTCGATCCGGCCCTGGCATACGGCAACGTCTACTACGCGAGCGCGCCGCTGACGCTGACCGCCGGGCAGTCGCTCACCGCCGACTTTGCGCTGCCCGCGGCGGGACGCATCCGCGGCTCGGTCACCGACGCGAACGGAGCGCCGCTGGCGGGGATCGAAGTGCTGGCCTACGACACGGCGGGCGCGCTCGCAGCCGCCACGACGACCGACGGAGGGGGCGAGTTCCGCCTGGCCACGGGCGCAGGCACGTACACGATCGCCGTTGTCGACCCCACGCAGCGTTACGCGAGCGCCGTCCATCCGCAAACGATCACGGTCGCGGCAGGGGAAGACGCGGGCGCCATCCAGATCGCGCTGCCCGCCGCGTCCGCACCGC
>DATEOX010000271.1:0-3384 GCA_035273585.1 Thermoanaerobaculia bacterium | reverse complement strand
CGCTCCGTCGAGTGGGCGGACGAGATCTACCTCGTCGACTCCTTCTCGACGGACGGCACGGTCGAGCGGGTGCGCGAGAAGTTCCCCCGTGTCCGCATCGAGCAGCGCGAATACCTCGGCGCGGCCTCGACGAAGAACTATGCCATCGACCGCGCCGCGCACGACTGGATCTTCGTCATCGACGCCGACGAGCGGGTCACGCCGAAGCTGCGGGAGGAGATCCTGCGCACCCTCGGCGGGCCTCTCGACGTCTGGGCGTATTCGGTCGGTCGCCTCAATTACATGCTCGGCAAGCCGGTGCGCTTCTCCGGCCTGCAGCGCGACCGCGTGGCGCGCCTCTTCCACCGCAAGCACGCCCGCTATCCGAACAAGCGGGTGCACGCCGACCTCCTCGTCGACGGCGCCACCGGCCGCCTCGCACACCGCATGGAGCACTACTACATCCGCTCGTTCGACCACATGATCCAGAAGATGACGCGCTACGCGACGTGGGGCGCCGCGCAGATGTTCATCGACGGCAAAACGGCCGGCGGCTGGGACGTCTTCGGCCACGCGCTGGCCAAGTTCTTCCGCGACTACGTGATCAATCTCGGCTTCCTCGACGGCACCCGCGGCGTGATCTCCGTCGGCATGCACGTCTACTACACCTTCTGGAAGTACGCGCTCCTCTGGGAGATGACCCAGCTCAAGCGCCTCGGCAAACCGGTGCCGCTGCCGAAGCTCGATCAGGATGAGGAGCGGTGGGAGCTGCCTTGGGAAGTGTCATCCTGAGCGAAGCGAAGGATCTCCTCGCAAGCGCCGGGAGATCCTTCGCCGTCTTCGCGGCTCAGGATGACACCGGCTCGACGAGCAATCGCAATCCCTGAAATCCCGCCACCCGCACCCGCGCACCGGCGGGGATCTCCGCTTTCGCCACCGCGTTCCACAGCTCGCCGTGCACGAACACCTTCCCCTCCGGCGTGAGGCCCGTCCGGGCCACGCCGACCTCGCCGATCATCCCCTCCTGCCCGGTCACGACCGGCTTCTTCCGCGCGTTCAGCACGAGAGTCATCAGGAAGACGGCGATGATCCCCATCGGGATGCTCACCGCCAGGGCGGTGGAGAGATGGACGCGCATCTCGGGGATCGGTCCATCGACGAGCAGCACGGCTCCGATCGTCATGCAGATCACTCCTCCGGCCCCGAGCACTCCGTGCGAAGTGAACTTCGCCTCGAGGCCGAACAGCACGAAGGCCGCCGCGAGCAGCGCCAGGGCGGCGAAGCGCGTCGGCAGCAGGTTGAGGGCGAAGACCGCCAGCAGGATGCAGATCAGGCCGACCACCCCCGGCAGCACGGCGCCCGGGTGGTTGAACTCCGCGTACAGCGCGAGCATGCCGATGGCGAAGAGGATGAACGCCACGTTCGGGTCCATCAGGAACGAGAGCACCCGCTGGCGGAGGGTCATCTCGAAATTGCGCACCGGCTTGCCGGCGACGCGGAGGGTCGCGTTCGCGCCGTTGAAGCGGCGCAGCGGGCGGCCGTCGACGGCGCGCAGGAGCGAGGTCACGTCCGGCGCCACGACGTCGATCAGCTTCTGGTTGAGCGCCTCTTGCTCGGTGAACGACTTCGACTCCCGCACCGCGCTCTCCGCGACCGCGACGTTGCGCCCGCGCTTGGCCGCGATGGTGCGCATGAACGCCGCCGCGTCGTTCTCCATCTTGGCCTTCATGATGTCGTCCATCTTCTCGCCGAGGAGGACGGGGTGGGCCGCGCCGGTATTCGTGCCGGGCGCCATCGCCGCGACGTCCGCCGCCTCGAGGATGAAGAAGCCGGCCGACGCGGCGTAGCTGCCGCTCGGGCCGACGTAGACGATGACCGGAACTGGCGAGCGGAGGATCTTCTCCACGATGCCGCGCATGGAGTCCATCAGCCCGCCTGGCGTGCGCAGCTCGATGATGACCGCGTCGGCCTTCGTCCGCGCCGCCTCGTCCAGGCCGCGCCCGATGTACTCGTCGCTGATCGGATGGATCATGTCGTTGACCGCGAGGCGGAGGACCTCCGCGTGGCCGGCGGCGGTGAAGAGGAGAAGGGAGGCGGCGAGCAGGACGCGTTTCATGGGCGGCTCCTGCTGCCTATTATGGACGCCTCAGGCGTTGCCGACGCAGGAGCGCACGGTCTCCAGGAGCTGATCCGTCACGAACGGCTTCTTCACCACCGCGCAGACGCCGAGCGGCCGGAGGCGGACGGCCTCGTCGACGTTCGTCGTCAGCGCGATCACCCGCTGCATCAGCGCTGGCTGCTGATCGGAGATGCGCCGGATCATCTCCGCGCCGCCGTTGGCGATGTCGATCAGCGCCGCGTCGTAGGGCTCGCGCAGGAGCATCTGCTCCGCTTCGCAGGTGTTGACGGTGGTGTGGACGACGTAGGAGTTGCGGGTGAGGAGGTGAGCGATGAGGACGACGATGACTTCGTTCCCCTCAGCGACGAGGACTTTCTTGGGCGCGGCGATCAACGGGGAAACCTCCACTTCGACTGCAGGTTGACCGGGGGCGTAAACGGCGATTCCGGGGGCAGTCGAGCGCAACGGCAGCGCAGAGTTATTTTATTTCAAATAACGCACGAATAGGTGTGGGCGGGGCGCCGTAACGCGTAAAAGCGAGGGCGGCCGCTACTCCGGCGGCATGTAGTCCGGCTGCGGCTCGGTACTCATCGAGTCGCGTCAGCCCTGACCCGTAGGTGCTACAGTTGAGCAGTGGCTCCGGAGGGATTCGGACCCTCATCTTCCCGTTAGCCAGACAGGTGCTCTTTCCATTGAGCTACGGAGCCACACAGCGCCCGACCTTTTGCGAGGTCGGGCGCGTTCTTTTATAAGCCCATTTTGCAACCCATCGAAATTCACTGTGCCTCTCCGCAACTTTTCCACATCCCTACTCCGGCGGCATGTAGTCCGGCTGCGGCTCGTAGTTGAAGAACTTCGTGATGTCGTGGCGGAAGACGAGCTTGAAGTCGCCGATGGGGCCGTTGCGCTGCTTGGAGATGATGATCTCCGCGATGCCCTTCTCCTCGGTTTCCTTGTTGTAGACCTCATCGCGGTAGATGAACGCCACGAGGTCGGCGTCCTGCTCGATGGAGCCCGACTCGCGGAGGTCGGCCAGTTGCGGGCGGTGGTCGCCGGTGCGCTGCTCGGGACGGCGGGAGAGCTGCGAGAGCGAGAGCAGCGGCACGTTCAGCTCTTTGGCGATGGCCTTGAGGCCGCGCGAAATCTGCGAGATCTCCTGGTTGCGCGACTCGACTTTGCCCTTCACGGACATGAGCTGGAGGTAGTCGACCATGACCATGTCGAGCCCCGCCTCCATCTTCAGCCGCCGCGCCTTGGCGCGCATCTCCAGCGGGTCCATGCCCGCC
>DATEOX010000270.1:0-8400 GCA_035273585.1 Thermoanaerobaculia bacterium | reverse complement strand
CTTCTACGGCGACCGGGTGGCGTTCATCGGCGCCGGCGCCGGCCAGAAGTCGCTGACCTGGAACTTCGGCAACCCCGAGGCAACGGGTGATCCGAACACGACGACGAGCGGGCTTGCGCAGCAGGTCACGCACCAGTACTCCGGCCTGACCCCGTCGACGCTCGGCGGCACGCGCACGGTCAGCGCCACCGACATCAGCAACGTCGCCTCGACGGCCACGGTCACGCTGAAGATGCCGAAGGCGCGCTTCGGCGTGAGCGGCAGCACGAAGCTCCTCTTCACCCAGCCGGACGCCAGCTCGTCCGCGGCGATCGTCTACGGCGATACGTTCTACGACGGCTCCGACGGCGACGTCGACGGCCACTACTCGAAGTGGACGCTGGACGGCGTGGTCACGCGCACCCAGCCGTACACCATCACCGGCCAGCACACGCTGAACGCCGGCAACTGCGGCCAGCGCACGCTCGGCTTCGACGCGATGTACGGGCCGTACTCGCCGACCGCCTTCGCCACCATCGGCCCCGACTTCCCGGTCGGCATCCACGACTTCGTGTACACCGTCCGTCCGTTCGCCGCGGCCATCGATGCCCCGACCTCGGACGCGACGAACGTCACGTTCAAGAGCATCTCCCGCTCGACTACCGACGTGAGCATCCTCCCCGCGTCGGCCACGGCGCTCAACTACAAGTGGGAGCTCATCGACGGCAACGGCGCGGTGGTGCTCGCCGGCCCGACGGCCAACGTCAGCACGGCGGCGGCCATCCCGAACTGGGCCGTGGCCCGCTCACAGTTCACCGCCCGCAACATGCGCGCGCGGCTGACCATCGTCAGCAACGTGGCCGTGGCCGGCACGTGCGGCAACTTCACCTCGCACGCCGCGGTCACCGGCCCGCTCAACGGTCCGGACCCGCAGATCAACGGCGACTGCACGGCCGGCGGTCCTCCCTGCGCCTTCACCGCGGCGTCGGTCAGCGGCGTGAACATGACGTCCGACGGCTGGTCGTTCACGTGGGACGTGGCCGGTCCGGATGCCGTGTCGGCCATCTCCAGCAACACGGCGTCGTTCACCCCGACCTTCAAGTCGACCGGCCTCTACACCGTCTCGCTGACGGTGAGCAACGCCATCGGCACGCAGACGGTGACCAAGCCGGTCAACGTGACGAAGGCCGGCTCGACCTGCCCGGACATGACGGCGAACAACGTCTTCATCGTCTTCACCGGCTCCTCCAGCAGTTGCACGCAGAACGCGCCGAACTGCTCGGCGTCCGATACGCTTCCCTTCGACGTGGCCACGTTCGGATACGACCTGTCGTGCGGCACGCACAGCTACTCGTGGAACTTCGGCGACGGCACGAACGGCTCGGGCAAGAAGGTCTCGCACAAGTTCAACGCCAACGGGCAGTACACGGTCACGTGCACGATCTCCAACGGCGGCCAGTCGTTCCCGGCCACTGCCCAGGTCAAGATCGGCAACGTCGTTACGCCGCCGACCCCGACGCCAACCCCCACTCCGACGCCCACGCCGACGCCGACGCCCACGCCGACTCCCACGCCGACCGGTTGCTCCCCGCTGAGCAACAACAGCGTCTTCTTCGGCTACAGCGGCGCGCAGACCAACTGCAACCAGAACAACAACACCGCCTGCAGCACCTCGGAGATCGTCTCCCTGACGGCCCTCGGGTTCAACTACGACTTCAGTTGCGCGAACCACACCTACACCTGGTCGTTCGGCGACGGCTCCGCGCTGGGCAGCGGCAAGACGGTGAACCACCAGTTCACCCGCACCGGTGCGCTGACCGTCACGGTCACGATCAACAACGGCTCGCAGAGCTTCCCCGTGACGCAGATCGTCAACGTGGGCGGCGGTGGCTCGACGCCTCCGACACCCAACCCGCCGGTCACGCCTCCGCCGGTTCCGCCGGGCGGTTGCGGGACCATGACCAGCAGCAACGTCTTCTTCGACTGGCGCGACACGTCCAACACCTGCAACGCCTTCAACGGCACCTGCCCGGTGAACGACGTCCTGCAGTTCTCGGCCAAGAGCTTCACCGGCTATGACTTCGGCTGCGGCAACCACACGTTCCAGTGGGACTTCGGCGACGGCGGCAGCGGGAGCGGCATCAACGCCAACCACGCCTACACCGCGGCCAAGAACTACGACGTGAAGCTGACCATCAACAACGGCTCGCAGACGTTCATCGTCAACCAGACGGTGAAGGTCGGCACCGGCGGCGGCACGATCAACCCCGGCGGGCAGTTGCCGGACGTCGCGTTCGAGGTCGACGGGATGGAGCCGCTGGTCGCCACGTACAGCTTCCATCCGGTGGTCACCCCCGACACCGGCATCGTGAAGTGGTCGTGGGACTTCGGCGACGGGCAGAAGATCACCGCCACCTCCAGCGGCGATCAGATCCACAAGTTCAACGAGTTCAAGGTCTACACCGTGACCTTGACCGTCGAGAACGGCGCGGGCCCGGTCAAGTCGTACAGCAAGGAAGTCATCGTCCAGCCCCCGCATCGCCGCGCCAAGCGCTGAGCGGGGCAGCATTCAGCAGTCTGATCCGAGTGGCGGGCTTCGGCCCGCCACTTCTTTTTTGTGCACACGCCCTAGAATGTCCCTGATGGAAACCGCCGTCCGGGCGGCCGAGCTGTCGAAGCAGTACGACATCTACCGCCGTCCCATCGACCGCCTCATCGAGCTCCTCACCGGCCGCAAGCGCCACACGGTCTTCCCGGCTCTGCAGGACGTCACCTTCGAGGTCGAGAAAGGGGAGACGGTCGGCATCATCGGCCAGAACGGCGCGGGCAAGAGCACGCTGCTCAAGCTCCTCTGCGGCGTGACCCGCCCCACCAGCGGCTCGCTCGAGACCCGCGGCACCATCGCCTCGATCCTGGAGCTCGGCACCGGATTCCATCCCGAGTTCTCCGGCCGCGACAACGCCGCGCTCAACGCCGCGATCCTCGGTCTGGGACCGGCGGAGGTGAAGAAGCGCCTCCCGGCCATCCTCGAGTTCTCCGAGCTCGGCACGTTCCTCGACCGGCCGGTGAAGACCTACTCCTCCGGCATGTACATGCGCCTGGCCTTCTCCGTGGCCGTGAACGTCGATCCCGACATCCTGGTCATCGACGAGGCGCTGGCGGTCGGCGACGGCCACTTCCAGAAGAAGTGCATCGACAAGATCCGCGAGTTCCAGGAGGCGGGGAAGACGATCCTCTTCTGCTCGCACGCGCTCTACTACATCACCTCCGTCTGCCGCCGCACGCTCTGGCTCGACCACGGCGCGGTGATGCGCTACGGCCCGTCCCTGGACGTGGTGCACGACTACGAGACGTTCCTCCTCCAGCGCGACCGCGAGCACCCCGCCAGCGAGGGCGAGCCGGAGCCGGAGCGGACGCGCTCGCCGGTGCGCATCGTCGACCTCTCCGTGCGCGACCGGAGCGGCCGCCCGCGCGACCGCTTCGCCCGCGGCGAGGACGTGCACCTCACGCTGCGCATCCGCGCCGACGACATCAACCAGCCGATTCACATCATGGTCGGCGTGAACCGCGCCGCGGATGACCTCCAGCTCTTCGCCGCCGGCACGCACGCCGACGGCGTGGCCCCGATCTCTGGCAGCAACGACTACGAGGTGACGGTGCAGCTCTCCGCCGTGCCGCTGCTGCGCGGCGACTACACGGTCGTCGCCTATGTCGGCGACGAGCACGCCCTCACCGCCTTCGACCGGCGCGATCTCCGCCCCGGCTTCAGCATGACCGGCGACCGCTTCGAGATCGGCGTCCTCGACCTCGGGCATCGCTGGGTGATGGAGCCGCTGTCGGTGGAGACCCCGGTCGCCCGCTGATGATCTCCCTGCTCGTCGTCAACTACCGCTCCGCGACGCTCGCCGCGGAGGCCATCCGCACCGCCCGCGCCGCGACGTCCGCGCCGCTGCAGGTCGTCGTCGTCGACAACAGCAATGAAGCTGATGCGCTGCGGCCGCACGCCGATGTGGTGATCGCCAGCGCCACGAACCGCGGCTACGCGGGAGGCATCAACGACGGCCGCCGCGCCTGCGCCGGTGAGGTGATCATCGCCTGCAACCCCGACGTGACCTTTGCCGCCGGCGCGATCGATGCGCTCACCGCGGAGCTGGCCAGCGGCGTCGCCGTCGCCGGCCCCGCACTCTTCTGGGACGACGCGCATACCTGGCTCCTGCCGCCCGGCGATCTCCACACGGGCCGCGAGAAGCTCGACGAGGTGCTGGCCACCCGCTCCGCGAAGTGGGCCGCGCAGCGCGCCCGCCGCCGCTTCCTTCGCCGTGTCGCCTTCTGGTCCGCAACCGAGACGCGCGCCGTCGACGCACTCTCCGGCGCCGTGCTGGCCATCCGCGCCGACGCCTTCGACGCTCTCGGCGGCTTCGACGAGCGCTTCGCCCTGTACTTCGAGGAGACCGACTTTCTGCGCCGCGCCGCCGAACAGCGGATGCGCATTTCCTACGTGCCCCGCGCCCGCTGCCGCCATTTGTACAACCAGAGCGCCGGCCAGGTCGCGGGCGAGGCCGCCGCGCGCTACGCGCAATCCGAGCTCCGCTACCTGGAAAAGTGGAACGGCCCCTTCCTCGCCCGTCTCTTGAAGAGACTGGAGCAACCAAGACCCTTCTCCCCGCGCGGCGGGGAGAAGGTGCCCGAAGGGCGGATGAGGGGCCTCGTCCTGGAAGCCTCCCCCCTCCCGAACTTCGATACCGCCGCCGGCAAGTTCGCCGACGCGCCGGACCTGACGATCCCGCAAGAGGTGGCAGCAACGTGGCGCGGCGGCCCGCTTTACCTCCGCGCCGTCACCCCCGACGGCGAGGTGTTGACGACGTTAGAATGGCGGCCATGAGCTCGCCCCGGGTCTCGGTAGTGCTTCCCCTTCTGGGGCGGACGGCCGACGCCGCGGCGTCGCGCATCGCGATCGAGCGCTACCTGGAAACCACCGGCTTCACCTTCGAGGTGCTCCCCATCGACGCGCGCGAGGGCGAAGGCTACGGCGCGCAGCTCCGCCGCGGCCTGGCCGAGGCGAAGGGGAGCACGATCGTCGTCGCCGACGCCGACCTGCCGTATCCGGTCAGCGCCATCGGCGACGCCGTGGCCATGATCGACTCCGGCGCGGCGGACGTCGTCTTCGGCGGCACGCGTGGCGACGACGACCCGCGTCACTTCCTCCTCCGCTGGTGGCTCGTCCCGATCCTTCCCGATCCGGCGGTGCGCCTCAAGGCCTTCTCCGGCCACGCCGCGCGGCTGACCATCGGCGAGTCGAAGCTGATGGGCGGCGGCTGCGATCTCGAGCTCGCCTTCCTGGCCAATAAGTACGGCTTCCGCGTCGAGCGCCTCACCGTCCCGCGCGGCAGCAGCACCCGCACGTTCTCCGCGACGAGCATCGCCTCGGCGATTCGCATCCGCCTCATCAACCGCAACATGGGCTACCGCGCCGCGCGGCGCTGCCCGGTCTGTTTCTCCAACGAAGTCTGGAGCCGCGCGCAGATCCCGGGCAACGTCGTGCGCGCCTGCAAGCGCTGCAAGTGCCGCTACCTGAACCAGATCGCAGCCGACGAAGAGACCGGCCCGGTCCGCCGCGTGATCGGCGCGCCGCTGCCCGATGTGGGGGAGACGTTCGACGATACGCATCACTCGCGCAACGCGCGCGACAAGACGAGCGTCCGCCGGATGGCGCTCCTCCGAAGGCAGCTCACCTCCGGCGCGCGCCTGCTCGAGGTCGGCGTGCGCGACGGCGGCTTCGGCTCCGTCGCGGCGCGCGAGTTCGAGTACGTCGGCATCGACCCGGCGCAGCCCGCCGCCCGCGGCGCGCGGGCGAAGGGCCTCGAGGTCTACTGCGCCACGCTCGGCAGCTTCGTCAACACCGGCCCCGCCTTCGATGCCATCGCCCTCTTCCATGTCTTCGAGAACATGGCCGATCCGCACGACGCCCTCGGCCGCCTCACCGATCTCCTCAAGCCGGGCGGCTTGCTCTTCCTGACGACGTTCGACACCGAGGGGTTGCTGTATCTGATGACCGAGCAGCGGCGGATGGCCCAGAACTTCCGGACACATCGCATCCTCTACTCCCGCTCCGCGCTCATCGAGCTGCTGGAGCATTCCGGGTACGAGATCCTGACCATCGGGCCGGACTTCGAATACCGCGACCACAAGTTCCTGCGCCACCGGCTGATGAACCGCTGGCCGCATCGCGGTCGTCTGATCCGCGCGCTGCTGCGCATCGTGCCCGATCCGCTGCTGGTCAGCTCCGGCTCGATGCGCATCCTGGCCAAGCGCCGCGCCGGGCCGACGGTCGACGTCCGGGCCATCCGCTCCGTAGAACCGACGCATGCCCGCTGAGGTCCGCGCCTGGCGCCGGGGCGACGAAACGCCGATCCTCGATCTCTTCGCCCGCTCCTTCCCGCACGCGCCTCTGTCGCTCGATCGATGGCGCTGGAAGTACGAGCGCAACCCGTTCGGCGCCTGTCGCATCACCATCGCTCTCGATGATGAGCAGCGCGTGGTCGGCCACTACGCCGCCTACCCGGTGATGTTCCGCGAGGGCGGCCGCGACGTGCTCGCCCAGCAGGTGGGCGACACGATGACGGACGTCTCCGTCCGCCACCTCGGGCGCGGCCCCACCTCGATCCTCGGCCGGATGGCCGCGCATTTCTACGAGACCTTCTGCGAAGGGCAGGTCGCGTTCAACTACGGCTTCAACGTCGACAACATCCAGCGCTTCTCCATCCGCTTCCTGCGCAGCGAGCGGGTCGAGCCGGTGACCTACCGCGTGCGCGACCTGGCCGCGCATCCGCTGCGGCCGCTGCGCCGCGCGGAGCGGTGGGCAGGCGGCTGGCAACTGGAGCTCGTCTCGTCCGTCGGCGAGGAGTTCGACGACCTTTTCCGCCGCGCCGCGCCGCATTACGGGTTCCTTCTCCGCCGCGACGCCAGCTATCTCCGCTGGCGTTACTTCGAGCTGCCGCAGGCGCCTTACATCATGGTCGCGGTGCGCAAGTGGCGACGCCTGGCCGGCTGGATCGTCTTCCGCATCCGCGACCGCCGCCTGACCCTCGGCGACGCGCTGTTCGACCGGCGCTGGCCGGAGGCGTTCGAGCTCGCCCTGCGCGGCGTCGTGCCGTCGTATCCGGTCGATGCCCTCGAGGGGTGGCTCACCAGGCGTCCGGCCTGGTGGGACGCGCTTTTGCACGAGACGCAATTCGAGGAGCGGCCCGAGCCGCAGGACCTCTCGCTGATGTGCGTCCCGTTCGGCATGCCGGACGCGGTGGCGCGGATGCGCGCGGCGCTGTACTACACGTGGGGTGACTCGGACCTTTTCTGATGGGCGCGAGGCGTGCATGTCGGTCTCATCCGTCGATAGAATGGGTGACCGATGAGTGAAGTCCGGCCGCACGGCGGCGGAGGCGGGGCCACGAAGCGCGTCGCCGATGTCGAGAAGAAGCGGATCCTCGTCGTCGATGACGACCTTCCGCTGCGCGGCATGCTCGCCGCGGCCCTACGCCAGCACGGATTCCAGGTCCTCCTCGCCGGCGACGGTGCCGAAGGCCACCGCGCCTTCACCATCCACAGCCCCCACCTCGTGATCCTCGACCTGGCCATGCCGAACGTGAACGGCTGGGATTTTTTGCAGCGGCTGCAGGAGACGGGGCGGCTGGGCAAGATCCCGATCATCGTCATCTCCGCCCACCTCCGCGTCGATCCGCAGGCCGTGCTGCAGATGGGCGTCTCGGCCATCCTCCCCAAGCCGTTCAACCTGCACGATCTGATCGACCTGATCGAGCACCTCGCGCCGTGACGGAGGACGTCGGCGCGCGCGTGGCGTCGCTGTACGAGTCGCGCTTCCTGCAGGGCTACGCGCGGGGCAAGATCGGCGGCGATCCGGCCTACGACGCCGCTTTCCGTGTCCTGCCGAACGCGCCGCTCCTCGACCTCGGATGCGGCGCCGGCGTCCTCGACTTCTATCTCCGCGAGCGCGGCTTCACCGCCCCGATCCTCGGTATCGACCACGACGCGAAGAAGATCGCGGCCGCCACCCGCGCCGCGTCGCGATACGAGGGTTTGGAGTTCCGCGCCGGCGACGCGCGCGCACCGCTCGCCTTCGAAGGGAGCACGGTGATGCTCGACCTGCTCCATTACTTCACCGAGGCGGAGCAGCTTGCGATCCTCCGGGCCGCCGCCGCCCGCGCCCCGCCCGGCGGCGTGGTCGTGATCCGCGACGCGTTGCGCGACGGCACCTGGCGCTACCGCGCGACGTACGCGCAGGAGTCGTTCTCGCGCCTCATCGGCTGGCTGCGCGCGGAGCGGCTGCACTTTCCGACGCGCGCGCTGATCGTCGACGCGTTCGCTGATTTCGAAGTCGACGTCACGCCAATGTGGGGGAAGACGCCC
>DATEOX010000269.1:0-9177 GCA_035273585.1 Thermoanaerobaculia bacterium | reverse complement strand
GCAGTCCCACGGTCCGGCGGAAGCGGCGGCGGCGAAGAGCAGGGTGGCGGTCGCGATCAGCAGTGTGCGCATGATCTATGTACGCCCAAGATCGACCAAAGTTAACGCCTTCCACGATTGGCGGTAGACCGGGCTCGGCTTTTCTTCCCTCCTTCGGCATAGGAGGACTGCATGAAACGATGGTTCCCGTATCTGCTCGTATTCGTTTGCCTGCCCCTGGCCGCTCAGGACTGGCCGCAGTGGGCGCTCAACCCCCGGCACGACAGCAACGTTCCGTTTGCCGCGCAGGAGCTCAATCAGAACCTGGTCAACATCGTCTACGACCCGCTCGTCCCGGACGAGATGGCCGCCGTCCAGCAGGCCTTCGGCGACGCCGACCTGCTGGCCCATTTCCAGGCGCCGCTGGTCGACGGCCATGACGTCTACATGATGTTCAAGGCCGGCCGCTACAGCAAGAACACGTACGCGACGGAGGAGTGGGGCGAGACGAAGTACCGCTGGCAAGGCGGCAACCTGAACACGGTGTGGCAGTTCGCCAGCGACTGGAAGGCGCCCGGCAATCAGGATGACTTCTGGGAGCCGGTCTTCCATCCCGCCCTGGCCAATGGCGCGCTGTACGTGCCGGGCGCGGGCGGCTCGATCTTCCGCGTGAACCGGTCGAGCGGCGCCGTCACGCGCATCAATCCGTTCGCCTCGATCGATCCCAACACGTACACGGCCAGCCCGATCACCGCGGACGGCGCCGGCAACCTCTTCTACAACGTCGTCCAGCTCCAGCCGTCGGGCGACTTCTATCAGAAGGACATCGTCGACTCCTGGCTGGTGAAGGTCACGCCGTCGGGGACGATCACGAGAGTCAGCTACACGCTCCTGACCGCCGGCGCGCCGGCGGGGACGGACCAGTGCGCGAACGTCTTCGCCGACGCCCAGCTCCCCTGGCCGCCCAGCCCGACCGCCGTCCCGCCGACGGTGCAGTGCGGCACGCAGCGGCCGGGCCTGAACATGGCGCCGGCCATCGCTCCGGACGGGACGATCTACACCGTCACCCGGGCGCACCTCCTCAGCCGCGAGGCCTTCCTGCTGGCCATCCGCCCCAACCTGACCCGCAAGTGGATGTCGTCGCTGCGCAACCGGTTCAACGACGGCTGCGGCGTCCCGGTGGCCAGCGGCGGCTCGTTCCCGCCGAACGGCACCCCAGGCGGCTGCCGCGCGGGCGCGAACCTTGGCGTCGATCCGGCGACCAATACACCCGGCGGCGGACGCGTCCTCGATGACTCCTCGTCCACTCCCGTCATCGCGCCGGACGGCTCGATCTACTACGGCGCGTACACCCGCTACAACTACGCGCAGGGCCACCTGATGCACTTCTCGTCCACCGGCGCCTACCTCGGCGCCTACAACTTCGGCTGGGACATCACGCCCGGCATCTACCCGCACGACGGCACATACTCGGTCGTGACGAAGGACAACCACTACGGCGAGGTCGGCTCCTACTGCAACGACGACGTGCTCTGCCCGCCCGACCGCGACGCCAACAACCCCGCCTACCCGGAGGAGTACTTCATCTCTCAGCTGAACAAGGATCTCGCCGCCGTGGAGTGGCGCTACAAGAACACGAACACGGAGAGCTGCTCGCGCGACGCGAATGGCGTCGTGACCTGCGTCTCCGACCACCCGCACGGTTTCGAGTGGTGCGTCAATGCGTTCGTGGTGGCTAACGGAGTGTCGTACGCGAACAGCGAGGACGGCAACCTGTACGCCATCAACCAGGGCGGCGGCCTGCGCAAGAAGATCTTCCAGCAGCTCGCCCTCGGCGCCGCCTATACGCCGACGTCGATCGGCAACGACGGCAAGATCTACTCGCAGAACGCGGGACACCTCTTCGTGGCCGGGAACTGAGAATGTAGGGCCGGCTCTCCAGCCGGCCCTGCATTTTTCACTGCACGTTCACCGCCGCGTCGTCCACCACGAACGACGTCTGGTTGCCGTTGTCGTTGTTCGCCTCGAAGTAGACCCGCACCGTCTGGCCGCGGTATGCGGAGACGTCGAACGACTTCTGTGCGTAACAGCAGGAGGCGCTCAGGTTGGAGAGCGTCACGAGCTGCGTCTTCACCACGTTCGCCGTGTCGCGGATCTGCACCTTGAGGGTGTCGTAGGCCGTAGTGGTCGTCGTCTCCGCGGTGTCGACCTTCAGCCAGAAGGTGAGCGTCGCGGTGGTGGCCGTGGAAGGGATGGTCGCGGTCTGGTACATCCAGTCGGTGTGCGCCGTGGCCCAGCCGCCGAGCCACGCGTACCACGAGCCGCCGTGCGGCGTGCGCGAGGCCGAATTCGTGATGTCGCCCGCCGCGGCGGCCACCCAGCTCACGTTGCCCGACTCGAAGCCGGGGTTGAGCAGGAGCTGCGACGAGCCGCCGCTCGTCCCCGCCACGAGACTGCGGTAGCGCGGCCAGTTCCAGCCGGAGCCGGGGTCCTGGTGCGTCTGACTCGGGTAGTTGACGTGGCCCTTGACCGTGTACGCGGCCTTGTCGGAGATCACCGCGTTCCATCCCAGGGAGCCGTCGTAGACCTTCGTCTTGTCGATGCCGTTCGAGGTGCAGATGTCCCGCGTGAGGAGCGCCGAGGCGTCGTACATCGCGTCGGTGAACCAGGTGGAAGGGGCGGACATGAAGCCCTCGTGCTCGATACCCACCGTGTAGCCGTTCTCGCTGCCGACGTGCCACGCCTTGTCGCGCTCGAGCACCATCTGCGTGATCTGCCCGTCCGAGGAGCGGACGACGTAGTGGGCGCTGACCTGCGCGCTGCAGTTCTGAAACCACGAGATCGTCCCCGCATACGAGCCCTCGGCCGTATGGATGGTCACGTGCGTGACCGGCACCGTCCGCCCGACCGTGTAGTTGCAGCTCGCCGCCGGGTTCCAGAGCGCCGGGCTGTAGTCGGCGGAGAGGGCCGAGACCTTCACCGTGACGCGCGGCGCGGAGAGGATCTCCAGCCGTTCGGCGCCGTAGATGCGCTGCATGTCCACCGGCTGCCGCTCGACGCGATAGCGCTCGCTCTCCCGCCCCTCGCGGATGGCGTTGAAGACGTCGTAGGTGTAAATGCGGGCGACCTCCGGCTGCGGGATGCCGCTGTACTTTGCGACCGCCTCTTCCCAATCCTCGATCGTGACACTGCCTCGCCCGAGGATGGCCAGGAGGGCGGCGGCGCCGCGGATGTTCAGCGCGTGGTCGCGCTTCAGCTCGTCCGGCGTGCGGCCGATCATCGCCGCCGCGTCGACCAGGGAGTGGCCGAACCAGTCGTCGTCGCGCAGGCCCATGATCCCGTACGAGGCGGGCTGCCCGGTCTCATCGTCGGCGACGGACGGATGCGGCGACCAGCGCGACTCGACGAAGGCGATCGCGCGCAGGATGTCGACCGGCACGCCCGATTCGTCGGCCGCTTGCAGGAAGATGGCGTCGAGCGAACGAGCTTCCACGTCATCGAGGCGACGGGCGTAAGCTGCGGATGCGAAAAGAAGGACCACCACCACCAAAATGATTCGCTTCATTCTTTCCTCCGTGACGTAAGGATAGCTCACCAAAGGTGTCATCCTGAGGCGCGCAGACGCCGAAGGATCTCCTCGCAAGAACCGGGAGATCCTTCGCCGTCTGCGCGGCTCAGGATGACACGTCTTGTGAGCTACTCTGCATCCATGGAGCGTCTCGACGCCTTCCTCCTCCCGCTCTACCAGGACCTCGACGGCGTCTCGCGCCTCGACGAGGCGGAGCGGGTCGCCCGCATCGCCCGGCGGCTGGCGCCACCCTTGCGCGAGCTCGAGCTGCTCCTCCGCTTCCACGTGCTCGGCTCGTGGCTGGAGAAAGTCGGCAACCTATCGCGCGTCGTGCTTGCCGTACCCGACGTGAATGAGGCGGATCTGCGGCGCGTCGCGGCCTCGATCCGCCGCCTCGACGCTCCGGTGACGGAGGCGGAGCGGGCCGTGGCCGCGGCGGTGCTCATCGATGGGGCGGGAGTGCGGGGGCTGGCCGAGCGCTTCGGGAGGGCGCGGCGGGAGGGGAGCTCGCTGCTCGACGTGGCGCGCGAGGAGGTCGCGCCGGCGCCGGAGTGGATGAGCGAGGAAGCGCGCGCGATGCTGGAGGAGCGGCGCAGACGGCGCGCGGCGTTCTGCGAAGCGTTGCTGGAAGAAATGTAGGGCCGGCCCTACATTCTCAAGTGCGGAGGACTCCGGCCCGCTCGAACACCCGCGCCTCCATGAACACGTTCACCAGCGATCCGTCGAGGAGGCCGTCCTTCACTTCCATGTTCAGGATGTCCAGCGCCCTGTCGGTCGGCACCGCACGCTTGTACGGGCGGTCGGCGGCGGTGAGCGCGTCGTAGATGTCCGAGATGGTCATCATGCGCGACTGCAGCGGGATGTCCGTCGCCTGCAGGCGGCGCGGGTAGCCGCGGCCGTTCAGCTTCTCGTGATGGGCGTAGGCGATGTTCGGCACGCCCACCAGGTCCTTCGTCCAGGGGATCTTGAGCAGGAAGTTGAAGGTGTGCGTCACGTGGCTCTCGATCTCGCCCCGCTCCATCGCGTCGAGGTTCCCCTTCCGGATGGACAGGATGCGCACCTCCTCGGGCGTGACGAGCATCCGCCGGTCGCCCCGCGCGTCCGCGTACTCGCGTGAGGCGAGCTGCTGGAGGTACTGGAACTCGCCCTCGGGCAATACGGTCGGCTCGTTCGACGTGGCCACGAAGGCGAAGTCCTTCTGCAGCCGGGCGATCTCCTCCGCCGTTTCCCGATCCACCTGCGCCACGAAGTCGTCGTAGCCGTCGCGGCCCCGCTCCAGCAGATACTCGACCTTCCGCTTGTTCGCCTCGTTCTCCACCGATTTCATGATGAAGTCGAAGCGGCCGCGGATGGTCTCGAGCTGCAGCGGATAGAGCTTCTTCTCCTTGACCAGCACCTGCTCGCGGACGCCGACCTTGCCGAAGTCGTGGAGCAGCGACGCGTAGCGGATCTCGCGCACCTGGTCGGGGGTGAAGTGGACGTCGCGGTATTGCCCGTCGTCGATCCGGTCCACCACCCGGGCCAGCTCGACGGTCAGGTCGGCCACGCGGAAGGAGTGACCGGAGGTGGTCGGATCGCGCTGCTCGATGGCCGTGACCGCCGCCGTGACGAAGCCCTCGAACAGCCGCTCGATCGACTCGTAGAGGAGGTTGTTCTCCACCGCCACCGCCGCCTGCCCGGCCAGCGAGCGCATCATGTCGATGATCTCCTGGTCGAACGGGATGACCTCGGCCGGCACCGTCTCCGCCGTCAGCTTCGCCGGCGCGCCGGGCCGCTTGCGGTTGATGAGCTGCAGCACGCCGATCAGGTCCCCGACGTGGTTCGTCATCGGAAAGACCAGCATCGACTTGGTGAGGTAGCGGTTCTCCTGGTCGAAGGAGCGGTTGATGGAGTACTCGGCGCCGGGCGGCAGCGCGTAGGCGTCGTCGATGACCAGCGTCTCGCCCGTCATGGCCACGTAGCCGGCCAGGCTGCGCCGGGTGATGGGCAGGATCTTCTCCTCGAAAAAGTCGACGTCGATGGAGTCGTTCTGGGCCAGCTTCCAGCGCAGGACGTCCTGGCCGTCTTTCTCGTCGAGGAGGTAGAGCGACCCGGCATCGGCGCGGGAGAGCTCGCGCGCCTTGCTCAGGATCATGGTCAGCAGCACGGAGTGGTCGCGCACGGTCGACAGCGCGATGCCGACCTCGGAGACTTCCTGCAGCTCGCGCGTGCGGTCGCTGAGCTGCTTCTCCAGCAGGTCCGCCCGGCTCTTCTGATAAAGGAACTGGTACGCCCGCTTGACGCCGTTGAGCAGGGCCGCGGCGGAGGGGCTCGCCGGCAGGTCGATGTAAACGTTTTCCTCGCTGAGCCACTTCGGCTGCTCATCGAGCCCGATGCCGACCACGGCCGTACGGCCGTCGAGGACGGGCGACGCGCCGTTCATCTTGATGAGGCGCGGATCGACGAGCAGTACGCGCAGCGACGATGGGGTGGCGGCGGGGAGGGATTCGAGGGAGCGCAGCGCCGTGGACGCGATCGATTCGCGGCCCAGCGCGTCCGCGTAGCGGGCGATGGGAAACCACTCCGGATGGATGAGCGTCAGCGTCTGCATCTCGCCGCGAACCGGGACGTGCAACCGGGAGGCCCGGTGTGTTGTTCCGGTGAGGCGGCATTATCGCAGACTGTCATCCTGAGCCGCGAAGACGGCGAAGGATCTCCCGGCGCTTGCGAGGAGATCCTTCGCTTCGCTCAGGATGACACAGCGGGGTTTTCCACCTCGTCACTTGCTTTTCTCCAACCCCCACCCTTACCCTTCGGCGCGCATGCGGAAGCGGCTCCCGATCCTCCTCGTCCCTCTCGTCGCTCTCCTCGTTTCCGCCTGCGGCAAGCTGGCGGAGTCGCCCACCGACCCGGACGGCGGCGGCGAACCGGTCGATCCGACCGCCACCTTCACCCGGGTCCAGAACGAGATCTTCACCCCCACCTGCGCGGCCATCGGCTGCCACGATCCCCTCGGCCGGCAGGAGCAGCTCGTCCTCACGCCCGGGCAGTCGTACGCGAACATCGTCGGGCGGGCCAGCAACCAGATGCCCCAGCTCGCGCGGGTCCAGCCCGGTGACTCGGCGAACTCCTATCTCTACCGGAAGATCACCGGGGCGGGGATCACCGGCGACCGGATGCCGCAGGGCGGCCCCTACCTGACCGATGCGCAGATCAAGCTCGTGCGCGACTGGATCCGCCGAGGAGCTCCGAATGACTAAGCAGTGGCTCGCGGCCGTGGCCGCGCTCGCCTTCGCCGCCACCGCGGCCGCGCAGGATCGCTACACCCCCGTTTCTCCCATTCCGCTGGGAGACGCGCTGCTGTCCTTGCCCACCTCGCACATCCCGTCCGAGGGGACGTGGGAGGTGAAGTTCACGCACCGCTTCAACCAGTCGCTCGACCAGGGGAGCGGCAGCGACCGGCTGCACTCGCTGTTCGGCCTCGACTCGAACGCCGACGTCGGCATCGGCGGCTCGTACGCCCCGACGCGCGACCTGCAGTTCTCGCTGACGCGGAGCAACGCCCTGGACGACATCGAGGTCGCGGCCAAGTACGTCGCCTTCCAGCAGGCGCCGGCCATCCCCTTCTCCGCCGCGGCGCGCGTCGGCGGCGACTTTCGCACGGAACGCGGCCTCAAGGACCGGACGTCGGTCTTCGGCCAGCTCATCCTCTCCCATCAGTTTGGGCGCAAGGCCGAGGTGTTCCTCATCCCGACGTACGTGACGAACGCCGGCCGCTCGGTGAGCGGCGAGGAGTCGACGGCGCTCTTCGAGCACGCGTTCAACGTGCCGATCGGGGCGGCGATCATGATCCGCCCCGCGCTGAGCGTCGTGGTCGAGATCGTCCCGGAGAACCGCGACCTGCCGGACTCCATCCGGGCCGACTTCGCCTGGGCCATCGGCCTCAAGCGGGCCATCGGCGGCCACTACTTCGAGATCCTCGTCTCGAACAGCAACGCCACGCACGTCGACCAGTACGTGACCAGCACCTACCAGGGCACCGGCCTGGCCCGCGGCGACCTGCACCTCGGGTTCAACATCGAGCGGCGCTTCGGGCGGCGGCGCTGAAGCCACGTCTGACGCGAGTGGCTGCTACCTCGCATCGAAGGGGGATTTGTGCACGCTCCGCGTCCTCTTCATGCGGCAGCGTGACCACGAACGTCGCCCTCTTGCCCGGCTTGCTCATCTCTTCGATCGCACCGCGATGGAGGATAACGAGATGCTTGGCGATGGCAGCTGCGCTGGAGCTTTCGCAAATGTCGTTGGCGGCGCCAGGCGCGCAGGAGTCGCATTGCAGGGCGGCGAGTATGGCGGGCGCCGGTCCGTTCCGGCGCCCGCCTTGAGGTGGGTTAGGGAATCGTTCTCAAGGTCACGCGCTCGAGGCCGGTGGTCTGGCACGGACGACCGACCGACAAATTCTCGCGCAGCGTGTTGCCCGAGAAGACGAATGCGCTTCCGTTCTCGCGAACCAGGGTGCCCGCTCCGTCCACCATGAACGACGCGGCGCCGCCGTCGCGGCCTTCATTCGACTGGCCTGCCACCAGCGGCGTGCTGCTGAAGGTGAACGCCGATTCGTATCCGAGCGAGTTTCCGCGATCGGCCAGCAACGTCCAGGTGCCGGTGTGAACGAGCGAGAAGTTCGAGAGACTGCCGAGGTGCATCTTGTAGACCTGATAGCGGTTCGGATAGAGCGCCGCCTGCCCGCCACAGCCGCTGACCGACTGGTATGTGTACGCGTACGAATTCCACACCTTCGACTCGTAGTTCTGCTGCGGCGTGGGCACCTTCGGGTCGTTGCAGGTATTGCAGCGGTCATACGGATAGGGATAGCCCCGCGAGATGTAGAGATCGCCGTTGGCGGCATCCCAGGCCATCGCCATGTTGAAGAAGTAGGCATAGGAGCGGTAGCGGTCGCCGCCGCGACCGTCGTCGAAAGCCCTGGGATTGAAGAGACCGAGGTCGCTCATATTCTTTTCGTTAGGGTCGGCGCCGCGGACCGGAGGTCCGAACACCATGCGCCCCATGCTGTTGGTCAGGGTATAGCCCCAACTCACGAAGTTGTGGCTCATGTTGTACTCGTTGATAAGGACGGTATTGTCGCCCTCCATGCCCATGAAGTAGACGTAACCGGTTCCGCTGTCGATGGCGCCGATCGCTTCCATCGACACGAGGCCGCCGCCCAGCTCCGACGCACACGGGATGGTGACTCCGGTCTCGCTCCACATCGGAACGCCGCTGGTCCAGCAATAGCCGTCGTTCGAGAAGCTGACCGTCACGTAGCCGCCGTTCGGGCCATTGCACGCGGTCGGCTGGCTGATGCCGTACATCACGTATTTGTAGAGAGTCGCACCAGGAGTGGACGAATACTTCGGCGTCGGGCTGTAGAGAACCTGGTCGACGAAGCCGCCGCCACCGCTGATGGGGATGCTCTGGCTGTACTGCCAGTACCACGGCGAGTTCGCGTCGGCGCGATAGCGGCGGTTGTACCAAGGGCCGAACGGATTCGGCGTCACGTCGAAGGCGACATCAACGGAGAACCACACCTGCTGTTCGTTCGGGCCGGTCTGCACGAACGCCACCTGGTGATTGGCGCGGGGGGTAAAGGTGTTGCC
>DATEOX010000268.1:0-6459 GCA_035273585.1 Thermoanaerobaculia bacterium | reverse complement strand
CGCCACGCCACATCGACGGTGTATCGATGGAAGCCGCCGCCGAGATGGTCGTACAGGCCGCCGTCGGCCATCTTGCGCAACGCGGCGACGGCCAGCTCGCGCGACTCGCCGCCGTTGCGGTGGACGGAGTAGCGCAGCAGGTAGTCGAGGAGCATCGGCTGGGGGAACTTCGCGCCGCGGCCGAAACCGCCGCGCTCGCGGTCGTACGCGTCGCGGATCTGGACGAAGGCGCGCTCGAGCACCGCCGGCGGGACATCGGCCGGCGCCGACGGCTTCTCCCCCAGCGTGCGGGCGAGCGTCAGCAGTTCTTCGCTCCCCGCCAGGAGCTGCGGCCGCTCGTGCTCCCACTTCTGCGCGACGGCGCTCAGCAGGCGCCCGAGGTTGTCGGCGGTGAGGTAGGAGGAGCCGGTGAGCGGGCGGAGGTCGGGGGTGAGGATGAGGTTCGCCGGCCAGCCCGCGCTGCCGCTGTTCGCGGCCTGCACGAAGGCGATGTAGGTCGCGTCGACGTCCGGCCGCTCCTCGCGGTCGACGAGCACCGGGACGTAATGCGCGTTGATGATGTCCGCCACCTCGGGGTTGTCGAACGACTCGCGCTCCATGACGTGGCACCAGTGGCAGCTCGCGTAGCCGATGGAGAGGAAGATCGGCTTCCCTTCTTTCCGCGCCTTCTCGAACGCCTCGGCGCCCCACGGATACCAGTCGACGCGGTTGTCGGCGTGCTCGATGAGGTAGCGGCTGCGCTCTTTGGCCAGCCGCTTCGGCGCCGCCGCCGCGCCGCAGACGAGCAGCGCGAGGAGGAGGATGAGGAGACGGCGGACCATCGAGGAGCGACAACGCGGGCGGGGGACGAAGGCTTCCGGCAATGGAGGGCCGCTGGAGAGCCGGCCCTACATTTACCGCTCGCATTCGTCTTTGATCACCGCCGCGCGCATCGTCAGCAGGCGGGTCATGTAGCGGCGGAGCACGAGGCGCTCGGCAATCAGGCCGAGCAGGCCGAGAGGGGCGGAGAACGCGAGCACATCGCGCATCCGCGTCCGGCCGTCGATCGCATCGAAGTAATGGTCATGGACGAAGGTACGGAAGGCGCCGCGCATCATCGAGTCCTGGAAATGACGCGGGGGATCGAAGGCCGTGATCCGCGAAGTGAAGCGCTGGACGATGCCGAAGTGGCGGGCGCGCCAAGTCACCTCCTCGCCGTGGCCGATCAGGCCGGAGGTGCGGCCGGCGACGGCGCGCTCGCCGGTGTGGGCCACCGAGCGCATGTGCAGGTCGAGGTCGCGGGCGGCGTCGAAGCAGCGCCCCACGGGTGCAACGATCCAGGTATCGATCGTCACTACTTC
The DNA here is from genome assembly GCA_035273585.1 of Thermoanaerobaculia bacterium. GTDB lineage: Bacteria > Acidobacteriota > Thermoanaerobaculia > Gp7-AA8 > Gp7-AA8 > JAFAVZ01. The sequence continues at coordinate 5,119 of DATEOX010000268.1, read as the reverse complement.
CACGGGCGCTATACTGAATCCCTTCAATCATGATTGCCAATGATGTGGTGGTCGGGGTCGCCTCCGCCGACGAGTTGCGCTGGATCGCGGAGCAGGAGATCGAGCATTACGGCGGGCCGCGGGCGGCCGCGCTCTACCGGCTCGAGGCGTGGTACGAGGCCAACCCGAACGGCTTCCTCGTCGTCCGCCAGGGTGGCGAGCCGGTGGGGCACGTCACGATGTTGCCTCTCAAGCCGCCGATGCTGCGCGCGCTGATCGAGGGCTCGAAGGGCGAGAAGGACATCGAGCGGGACGACATCTTCGCCCCGGCGGAGCGGGCGGCGGTGCGCGGCATCTACATCGAGAGCCTCGTCGTGCAGCCGCTGCGCCTGTTCGGCCTCTTCATCATGTCCTTCAACCGGCAGGTGGCGCGGCTGGCCGTGCCGCGGAATGTCGACGCCATCTACGCCTACCCCATCACCGCCGCCGGGCGGCTGGTGATCGCGAACCTGCACTTCCAGCGCGTCGGGCCGGCGCTCTACGCCGCCGAATACGCGGCGCTGGCGAAGCACACGGCGTCCTTGCGCCGGGCGATGCACTACCGCGTCGTGTCCGACCCGGTCGGCGCGAGCACCTCGCCGGTGTAGTAGCGGCCGTCGGCCGAGGCGAGGAAGACGTAGGACGGCGCGATCTCCGCCGGCTGCGCGGGGCGTCCCCACACCGTGTCGCTGCCGAACTCCGCCACGTGGCCGGCGTCCATCGTGGCCGGGATCAGCGGCGTCCAGACCGGCCCCGGCGCGACGCAGTTCACCCGGATGCCCTGCTCCGCCACGCTCTGCGCCAGCGACTTGGTGAAGACGTGGATGGCGCCTTTCGTCGACGCATAGTCGATGAGGCCTGGGTTGCCCTTGAGCGCGGTGACCGAGCCGGTGTTGAGGATGACCGCCCCGCTCTTCATGTGCGGCAGCGCCGCCTGGGCCATGAAGATGTAGCCGAAGATGTTCGTCCGGAACGTCCCGTCGAGCTGCTCCTCGGTGATGTCGAGCAGCGACTTCTGCTCCTGCTGATAGGCGGCGTTGTTGACCAGGATGTCCAGCCGCCCGAGCTCGCGCACCGCGCGCTCGACGAAGGCCTGGCACTCGGGGCGCCTTTTCACATCGAACCGCTCGCTGATGCCCCTCCGCCCCGCCTTCTCGATCCATCGAAGCGTCTCCGCCGCGTCTTCCTCTTCCTTCTCGGAGAGATAGCTGATGGCGACGTCCGCCCCCTCCCGCGCGAAGGCGATGGCCACCGCCCGCCCGATCCCGCTGTCGCCCCCGCTGATGACGGCCACGAGCCCTTCGAGCTTGCCGCTGCCTTCGTACGACTCCTCGCCATGGTCCGCCTTCGGCTTCAGCTCCCGCTCGACGCCCGGCGCCTCCTGCTGCGGCGTCGCCTTCGACGGCTTCTTCCCCTTCTTCGGATCGCGACCGCCGGCCATTCAGTGCTCCCCCGGCGTCGGCTGCTGCGGCAGCTCGTCGTCCTGCCTCACGTCCTCCCGCACACCCCCCACCACCCTGACCACCTCCTCCGCGTAAACGGCAAACAGCTCCGGCTGCGCATCGACCGGCACGTCGGCGCCACTGTCGGTCTTAGCCAAGGGGAGGGCGGCGGTGAAGCTGTTGTCCAGCCACCGCTCGTTCGGCATCTCGTTCGGGTAAACGTTGCGGAAGCGCTCCGCATCATCGGCGGCGCGAGCGCGGAGGGCGCTCATCAGGCGGTCGTCCATGGGCGGGAGGGGTGCAGGGAGGATGCCGTCAAGGCCACGCACTGCAGGGCGCTCCTACAGCTCGAGCGGAGGGATCATCGATGGTGAGCGCGTGGTTCACACACTATTTGCGCGTTGTGCCGCGAGCCTAGCGTCACTCATATCAGCTGTGCGGCCGGTTCCGCGCGACGAAGCCGCAGCGGCGCGGCGGTTGGCGGCAATGACGTTCGAAGAACTGAGTGGCGAACTGCAACCGCCGTGACGCCGTCACGCTGGCGATACCGTAGGCAGCTCGGCTGCCGGGAGGAAGCCGGGCCGCATCAGCTTCACACCAAAGTTAGGCGGCTGCGCGAGTTGGGGTCATCAACTGCGCCAAGATATGCTCGTAACCTTCCCAAGCGGCGGTCACGGTACCGATCTTCTCATCCCTTTCGATTCCATGCCTCCAACCGTCGAAGGCTTCTCCCAGATAATCGAACCACATCCGCGCTGCAGCGCCTTGGTCAGTTGCGGCTTCAATCTTCGACCGCAGATCGGTCACATCTTTGTATCCGAAGTCACCTAAGTGTAAGCCCAACGATATGAGTGCCTTGGTCTTCACCGCACCATACCTACCTTCTAGATCGATAGCCTTTGCCAGTAGCTCGCGACGCAACGCAGTCATTGCCGTAGGGTCATTCGCATACAGGCTTTTGGTTCTGCTGAGGGCCGAATGATACCGTTTGCGAATGCTGTAGAATTCGGAAAACACCGCTGTTACTTCACCGACGACCTCTCGACGATGAGCCTCTGCTGCCTGCTGTTCCGAACGTAACCGTTCGATGTTCTCTTGCGCAGCCTCTCGAGCTACACGTCTTGCTTCCAAGTCTGCGTCGATAGACATTTTGATGACGGAGCCGCCCAAGGCAATCAATGCGAACGTCAGCGTCACCTTGACCATCTCCTCTAGCAATTTCGATAAGGTCGGCCGCGACTTGGCGTCGACATTGAGGTATGCCATACCGAACCCAACCACAAGAACCGTCGCGACGATTGCTGCAACAGTCAATACGCGGCGTGACGACTGCACACTATGTGGTGCCATTTTTCCTCCTACCAACCACGTTTTTCATCATCATGGAGAGACCGATGTCAGGTCGTTGCCTACCACACCCCGCTGAACCGACTAGTCGATGCAGACGTAGCTTACGGCAGCGCCTTCGTTATATCTGCGAATAATAAGGTCTCGCCAGCAATGCGTTGAGCGTACCAGTACGCGGAGCTTCATAGAATCGTGCAGACACGTAAAATGTGATTCGTCCGCCTACCGTCTTGGTGCAAGCTGCACGGCCCCGTCCCGCGTGCCGAAGCCAGAGCGGCGCGGCGGTTGCCGCGAAGGACCTTCGCAGAACCGACTCGCGAACTGCAACCGCCGTGACGCCGCCACGCTGGCGACAAGCCAGGCAGCTCGGCTGCCGCGCCGAAGCCGGGCCGTGCCAGCTTCACACCAAAGTTGGGCAGCGGGTAAACCATTCCTGCTGCTCTGGCGCCGCCGATGTGCGACGATATGCCGCCATGAAATATGCTCTCCCCGGTTACAGCAAGAGCCGCGTCGATGCCGCTGGCAAAGCGCTGCGGACGCTCGGCGTTCAAGGCATCAGCAGCGACGATCTTGCTGTGATTAATAACTGGCGCGCTGCGCACAGCCAGCCGTTAGTGACGTTTAACATGACCTTGCGGAGCCGTTCGGCCAAAGCTGACGCCGATGCACTCGTCGCTCAGCGATTGAAACGATTAACGTCGATTGAAGCGAAACTGCGCGATCGACCGAACATGCGTTTCACGCAAATGCAGGATATTGGTGGAGTGCGCGCCGTGGTGTCGGGCGTTGGAAACGTTATCGCCCTTGCAGATCAGTATCGCGAGAGTCGTATGCAGCACAAACTCGCGAGCGAAGACGATTATATTGCCAAGCCGAAACGGGATGGCTACCGCGGTGTTCACTTGATTTACCGGTATATCAGCGAATACGAACGCAGCTCCGTGTACGACGGCCTATTTGTGGAGCTGCAGATCCGATCCAGAATGCAGCACGCTTGGGCAAACGACCGTTGAGACTGTCTCGACTTTGACTGGTCAGGCACTGAAGTCGACTCTGAATATTCGCCGTGGTGAAGAAAAGTGGCGCCGTTTCCTGGCGCTCATGTCGAGTGTCATCGCCAATTGGGAGAAGTCGGCGCCTGTGCCTGACGTCCCGACAGATCATCTGACGCTGATCGGCGAGGTGAAAGCCCTAGCGCGCGAGCTTCGTGTTGCCGAAATTCTGACGGGCTGGCAGGAAGCGATCAAGCGGCTACCCACTAAGAATGTAGAGGGCGCGCAGGTGTTCATCTTGTACATTGACCCGGCGACGAAGATTGCCCAGGCCGTCGGCTACCGCGAGCCGGAGGTCGCGGAAGAAGCCTACGTCCAAATGGAGCGCGAACTTGAGGCGAAGGGTGGACAAGCGGTACTTGTCTCCGTGGACCGCGTAAACCGTCTCCGCACCGCATATCCCAACTACTTTCTCGACACCCGCTACTTCGTCTCCCTGTTACATCAGGCGCTTGAAAGGTAGTTCGCTCGCGACGTTGTCTTCCGTCTGCCCAACTATGACGTCGGTAGCAACTGCGGTACCGAAAATGCAGCTCTCGCCGTCTGTCTATCCTGGAACCGCGACTCAGGGCTCGCTCTGTTAGACATACGCCACCAAGTCGGGAAATGCTCCGCGAGATGACGGGGCGAGTGCGATCCCGCACTTCGCTGCAGCCGACACGCCGGCGGCGTGCGGCTGAGCGGACCGAGTGAAATGGCCATCGCACGTGTGCAAGAGATGTCCTGCCGTGGAGGTCGCATATCCACGGGCAGTTGGCCGCTGTCACAGCTCCGGCATCTTCTCGACCATCGTGTCCCCGGAAGCGTGCGATTGAATCGCGCGGCGGCCGACGGCGCTGAAATGACGCGGCATCGCATGAATCTCACCTGGAAGACAGTGAATGCGATCTTCGGTCGCATGAATCTCACCTGGAGGACAGTGAATGCCATCTTCGGTCGCATGAATCTCGTCTGGAGGACAGTGAATGCGACGGCGGAACGCCTGAATGCGGCCGCATATCGCATTCGGCGTTCAAGAAGCGGATAAATTCGGAATCCTCACGGCCGCGCGCTCTTCAGCTTCACGGCGAAGCGTTGCGGGTCGTAGTCCTCGCGCTCGCGGAGCTCGGTGAATAGGTCGTCGATGGCGCGGGTGGTGGGGGCGCGGAGCAGGCGGGGGTTGCGGCGGGTGAGGGAGCTGTTGAGGGCCTGGAGGGAGAGGGCGGCTTGCTCGGCGGAGTGGACGTCGGCGCGGAGGAGGTAGTCGCCGTCGTCCGCGAT
>DATEOX010000267.1:0-2326 GCA_035273585.1 Thermoanaerobaculia bacterium | reverse complement strand
GGGGGCGGCGAGCGCGAGCACGAGCAGCGACGACGCGAGCAAACGCGGTCTCATCAGATGCTCTTCGTCCTCTGCACGTATGCGAGCTTCAGCTCTCCGAGATGCGTATCGAGAAAGTCCTCCTCCTCGGGCGTGAGGTTGCCGGCGGTCTTCTCATGCAGCAACTGGATGATGTCGATCATCTGCCGCGCCGATGCGACGTCGATCTTCGCCTGCGGCTGATACGGATTGCGCAGCATGCCCAGGCTCATGTAGGCCTGGGCGATGAGCGGCTCGATGAAGTTCGCGAAGGGAGTGCCGGGGTTCTCGGCCTTGTCCTTCAGCGTGCGCCGCCGCTCCTGGCCGGTAGGGCTGCCCTCGTTGCGGATGCGCTTCTCCACGAGCGGCTTCTTCTCCGCCGGCTTCTCGGGCTCCGCCGGCGGCGGCTCGGGCGTGAAGCTCGGCTCGACGGGTTGGATCTGGCCGCGGAACTCCTCGCGGAGGTCTCCCTCCGGCGTGAAGATCCGCTTGTCCGTCACCTTGATCTGCTCTTTATGAGGTTGCTTCTCGTCCTTCGGCAAGTTGGCCTCGATCTCCTGTGAAATCAGGGACTTGGAATCGTATCATCCGCGCAGGTGACTGGCAAAGAAGGCGTCGATGCGCTTCTGCGCGTCGGCCGCCGCGTCCTTGGCGTAGCCCTGCTTGTTGTTCTCGTTCATGAACGCGTGGCCGGCGCCCTCGTAGATCTTGATGTCCGAGGACTTGCCGGCCTTCTTCAGCGCGGCATCGAAGGCCTGCACGTCGGCGGCGGGGATGCCGCGGTCGGCCGCGCCGAAGTTGCCCAGCAGCGGCGCGTTCAGTTTGGCGATGGCGGCCGGATCGGTGACGAGGCGGCCGTAGTTCATCACCACGGCGGCGAGGCGCGGCTCGTTCAGCGCGAGGCCGAGGGCGTAGCCGCCGCCCATGCACCAGCCGATGACGCCGATGCGCTTCGGGTCGACGTCGTCGCGCGAGGCGAGGTAGTTGAACGCTCCTTTCAGATCACCGATGGCCCGGTCCTCGGGGAGGCCGCGGCTCAGCTCGTGCGCCTCGTCCATCGTCGTGGCCACGCGGCCGCGGTAGAGATCGGGCGCGAGCGCGACGTAGCCCTGCGACGCGTAACGGTCTGCCTGCTCCTTCACCCAGTCGTTCAGGCCCCACCACTCCTGGATCACGATGATGGCCGGCTTCCTGGCCGCCCCCGCGGGCAGCGCGAGGTAGCCGCTCGCGCCGTCGCCGAACTTCACGGCAGTGCCGGCGTGGGCGGTGGCGGGGAATGGGTTGGTGGCGGTGGCGGCGGAGGAGGGGGCTGCGCCGTGATCGTGATGCTGCGCCTGACATGCGAGAGCGAAGGCCGTGACGAGCAGGAGTTTGCGCATGAGCGCGGATTATAGGGATTTCACTCCCGCACGGCGCGGATGATCGCCCGGTGCACGCTCGGGTCGGCGGCGATCCCCTGGTGGCCGTCGCAGAAGAGCATCGCGTCGGCGCCGGCGCTGGAAACGGGGATGGTGCCGTCGCCCGGCTCGAAGAGCGGGAGGGTCGTTTCGTCCGGATAGAAGGCGAAGGTCCCGTCGCGGCGCATCAGGACGCGGCGGGCGGTGGGGACGCAGTCGCCGGCGATGACGATCGGCTGGAGAGGCATCGGCGCGGCGGCGAGCTCCCGGCGGAAGCGATGCGCCTCCTCGAGCCCGCGCGGCACGCCGTCGATGATGCCGCGCCACCCTTCCGCGGTCCATAGATCGCGGTCGATCGGCTTCCCCTCCTCGTCGACGAGAAAGCGTCCGTCCTCCGGCAGGAGCTCGGCGACCGACGGCCAGGTCATCACCATCTCCGGCGTGAACGAGCGGCGGATGAAGCGCTCCGGGCGGACGAAGATGCGGAAGGCATCGACCACGCCGTGCCGCGCGGGGGCGACGAGCACGAGGTGCTCCACGCGATCGCCGCCGCCCATCAGCTTGATGTAGGTCAGCGCGACGATCGCGCCGGCGGAATGGGTGACGATGTCGACCTTTTTGCCCTCGCCCACCCGCTCCACGAGCTCGCCCAGGCGCGCGGCGTTCTCGCGCGCGGGGAGGCGCCAGTCGTATTCGAAGGCGAAGAGGTCGACGTCCGGCGTGTAGCGGCCGAACTTGCGCAGGCCGGCGGAGAGCTGCCAGGCGATGTTCACCGGCCCGCGCGAGCCGACGAAGCCGCGGGGGATGAGGCGGTCGTGGGCGGAGGGCCCCTCACCCGCCTTCGGCACCCTCTCCCCGCCCGGCGGGGAGAGGGCACTTTCCCCGGCCGGGGTGAGGGGCAGGTCGAGGTC
>DATEOX010000266.1:0-4050 GCA_035273585.1 Thermoanaerobaculia bacterium | reverse complement strand
TGCCCCGCGCGAGTGCGCCGACGGCGATGCCGAGACAGAAAACGATGATGAGCGTGATGAGCGTGCGCTTGTTCATGGCGCGATAGTTTAGGCGCGCGGGCGTCCCGCCCGCCAGCCGTCGGGCGTCTCGCCCGGCGGCGTCACGGCGTACCGCGGCACGAGACGTGCCGCGGCTGGCGGGCGGGACGCCCGCTCACCTGTTGAAAGTATCGCAGTCCGCCACCCGTCCCGAGTCGAAGCCGCGGCGGAACCAGGCGGCGCGGTCTCGCGAGGAGCCGTGGGTCCACGACTCCGGGTTCACGCGGCGGCCGGACATCCGCTGGATGCGGTCGTCGCCGACGGCGGCGGCGGCGTTGAGCCCCTCCTCCACCTCGCCGCTCTCCAGGATCTTGCGCTGCTCGGTGGAGTGGCCCCACACGCCTGCCAGGCAGTCGGCCTGCAGCTCCAGGCGGACGGAGTACTCGTTGCGGCTGGACGGGTCGCGCTCCATCGCCTCCCGCACCCGCGGCTCGATGCCCAGCACCTTCTGCACGTGATGTCCGATCTCGTGCGCGATGACATACGCCTCGGCGAAGTCGCCGGGCGCAGCGAAGCGGGTGCGCAGCTCATCGAAGAATGCCAGGTCGAGATACACCTTCTCGTCCAGCGGGCAGTAGAACGGCCCCGATGCCGCCTGGGCGTAGCCGCACCCGGCGTCCGTCGAGTCGCGGAAGAGGACCATGTGCGCGTGGTGGTACTGCGTGTTCGTCTGCTCGGGCAGGATGCGGTCCCACGTCGACTGCGCGTCGTTGAGCACGAACGTCACGAACTCCACGTGCTGCCGCTCTTCCGGCGACTCGTTCGCCGGCGGCGCCTCCACGCCCGGCTGCTGCTGGACGGCCGCCGATCCGCCGCCGCTACCGCTGCTCAAGAAGTTGCGGCCGAAGAGGAGGCTGAGGATGAGGAGCACGACGGCGCCGCCGATGCCCATCGGCGCCCCGCCGAACCCGCCGCCGAATCCGCCGCCGCTCGAGCCGCGGCGATCTTCAATGTCCGATCTCGATCCGCCAGGTGTCCATCGCATGAAGGCGGAAAAAGCACAAGCGGGGCCAACCGCTGGTTTCGCATCCGGCAAGTTCGGCGTCCAACCGCGCGAAAGGACACAACCGATGCGAAAGCGAATCGCTTTTCTCCTCGTCTTCGCGCTCCTCCTGGCCTGCCGGAAAGAACAGACGCCGAATGTGGCGCCGCGGCAGGTAGCCGACCAACTGGCCAAGTCGCGGGACCCCGGCCCCCCGCCCCTCCCCCGGCCCGCCCCCGGGCCTCCTCCCGCCGAGGTGCCGGCGCCCGGGTACATCGGCGGCGTAGCCGGCGGGGTCGTGGGTGGCGTGGTGGGCGGCATGATCGGCGGCGTCCCCTCCACAGACAGCGAGCTCGACCGCGGCTTCAACACCGAAGAGTACGGCCGCTTCACGGAGAACCCGTTCCTGCGCGCCGTCGACGACCCGCTCTCCACCTTCTCCATCGACGTCGACCGCGCTTCGTACGCGAACGTGCGGCGCTTCCTCAACGGCGGCACCGCCCCTCCCCGCGACGCGGTGCGCATCGAGGAGATGATCAACTACTTCCGCTACGACTACCCCGACCCGCGCGGCGCCGACCCGTTCTCCATCACCACGGAGCTCGCGGGCTGCCCGTGGAACGAACGGCACAAGCTGCTGCTGGTCGGGCTGCAGGGGCGGCGGATCAAGACGGCCGACCTGCCGCCGAGCAATCTCGTCTTCCTCGTCGACGTCTCCGGCTCGATGCAGTCGCCGGACAAGCTGCCGCTGGTCAAGGAGTCGCTGCACCTGCTGGTCGAGCAGATGCGGCCCAAGGATCGCGTGGCCATCGTCGTCTACGCCGGCGCCGCGGGGCTCGTCCTCTCCTCCACCCCCGGCTCGGACAAGGCGGAGATCTCCCGCGCCATCGATGAACTGCAGGCCGGCGGCTCGACCGCAGGCGGGGAAGGCATCCGCCTGGCGTACGACGTGGCCAAAGAGAACTTCCAGCGCAACGGCAACAACCGCGTGATCCTGGCCACCGACGGCGACTTCAACGTCGGTACGACCAGCGACGGCGAGCTGCAGCAGCTCATCGAGGAGAAGCGCCGCGACGGCGTCTTCCTCACCGTCCTCGGGTTCGGCACGGGCAACGTGAAGGATTCGAAGATGGAGCTGCTGGCCGACAAAGGCAACGGCAACTACGCCTACATCGACAGCATCGGCGAGGCGCGCAAGACGCTCGTGCACGAAATGGGCGGCACGCTGCTCACCATCGCCAAGGACGTGAAGATCCAGATCGAGCTGAACCCGTCGCGCGTGGCCGCCTACCGCCTCATCGGGTACGAGAACCGCCTGCTGGCCAAGGAAGACTTCAACAACGATAAGAAGGATGCGGGCGAGCTCGGCGCCGGCCACTCGGTCACGGCGCTGTACGAGATCATCCCTCCGGGCGTCGACGTCCCCGAGGCGTCGGTCGATCCGCTGAAGTACCAGAAGCCGCCGGCGGTCGCCGGGTCGTCGGCGGAGCTGGCCACGGTGAAGCTCCGCTACAAGCAGCCGGACGGCGATGACAGCCGCCTGCTGACGGAAGTGGTGCCCGACACGCCGGCGGCGACGATGTCGGACAACCTGCGCATGGCCGCCGCGGTGGCGGAGCTCGGCATGCTCCTGCGCAAGTCGGAGCACAAGGGCGACGCGTCGTACGACGAGGCGCTGCGGCTCGCGCAGTCGGTGCGCAGCGACGACGCGGAGGGCTACCGCGCGGACTTCATGGCGTTGGTGGCGAAGGCGCGGTCGATCGGCGGGTAGCTCACGTCTCGTACACGTCCTCCCATTTCCAGCCGTCGTTGTGCAGTGTGCCGAGGAGCGCGCGGCGCGTCTTCGCCTCCTCGGCCACCGCCGCGTGGAACTCCTCCTCGCTCGCGGTCGGGATGTCGCGCTCGCGCAGGATGTCCAGGCTGGGCGGCTCCGGCGCCTCATCCGCCGGCTTGATGAACTCCTCGGCGATCATCGCCGCCGACTGGCGCACCGCGTCGCGCAGCGGCTCGACGCAGATGCGCGACGGGCGCAGCTCCTTCGCCACGCCGGCGTTGAGCAGGAGCAGCATCTCGCTGAGCGCCGCCATTCGCGTGGTCGCCGCGCTGCCCGCCGAGTCGTTGTGGAAGTAGTGCAGGATCGGATAGGCGAGGTGCTGCTGGGTGAGCGTCTCCACCATCTCCGTCAGTTGGACGAGGTGCTGGTCGAGCGCCTCGAACTTCTCGCCGTTCCAGGAGCGGCCGATGATCCGCCCCGGCGTGCCGCCCAGGCTGGAGACGTAGCCGCCGAACGTCCGTTTGATGACCAGCGCGGAGACGACCTCCAGCAGGTAGGTGATCGACACCGTCACCGTGGCCAGTCCGGAGCCGGAGGCGAGGACTGTGGCCGCGCGCCACCACGGCCCCTTCGGAACGTACTCCGTGTTGCCGACGGTGAACATCGCCGCTGCGACGTAGTAGCCGCGCTGCTCGACGGTGACCGGGACGCGCGTCTTCGTGTCGACGACCGAGTCGCGCGCCGAACAGAAGATCAGCGTCCAGCCAACCCAGACCAGCGTCACCCAAACCGCGACGCCGAACGCGAGGAGCCCCGGCCCGATGTGAGAGAGCATCTTGTGCGAGCGGACGACCTTGTGCAGCGCGATGCAGCCCTGCCAGATCCAGTGCGTGAGCCGTCCGGAGATCGGCCCCACGCCGCTCACTCCGAGGGTGGTGGAGACGAGGTCGATCGCGGTGAAGAGGAGCACCACGGCCCCGGCCAGGAACAGCAGGATGTGCATGTATTCATGAGGCGCGCCTGAGGGAGAAGCAGTTGCTGGTTGTTGGTTATTGGTTGTTAGTAGGACACCCGGCCGGACACGCTACTAACAACCAACAACTAACAACCAACAACTACGCGTTAGCACCACACCCGTCCGGGTCTCCTACCAGCAACCAGCAACTACTCGTCGAACTCCAACAGCCCCTCCAGCTCCTCCGGCGTGAACTGCTTG
>DATEOX010000265.1:0-3481 GCA_035273585.1 Thermoanaerobaculia bacterium | reverse complement strand
AGCCACGCCCCGGCCGCGCCGCCGAGGACGAGCACCACGATCAACGCCCACTTGAGCACGGCGCTTCCGGGGCGCTGGGCCGGGCCGGCGAGCGGGCGGGGGGTGGAGGGAACGGTGTCGTCGCCGAGCTGCTCGTGGGGGATGACGATCGGCTGGGTATCAGTGATGGCGTGGAGCTCCTGCGTCTCGTCGAGCAGGTCGGCGTCGCGCTGCGTCTCCTCGAACGGATCGAAGGTCTTGTGCTCGTCGACGATCGTGTCATCGCCCACCGCGTCCGGGTTGCGCTCCACGCGCGCGACGATCACCGTCACGTTGTCCGGTGCGCCGCGGTCGAGGGCGCGCTTGAGGAACTCGTTCGCCGCCTGCTCGATCGGCTGCTTGGCCACATCCTTCAGCTCGTCTTCCTTGACCAGGCCGTGCAGGCCGTCGCTGCAGAGGATGAAGGTGTCGCCCTCGACCAGCCGGAACGGCCCCTTGACGTCGATCTCCACCTCTTCGCCGACGCCCATCGAGCGCTGCAGGACGTTCCGCCGCGGATGGACCTCCGCCTCTTTCGTGGTCAGCAGCCCTTCCCGGACCATGGAGGCGACGAGCGAGTGGTCTTCGGTGAGCTGCTTGATCTCCTCGCCGCGCACCAGGTAGATGCGCGAGTCGCCGACGTGGGCGAACCACGCCTCGCCGTGCCGCACCGCGAGCGCCGACGTGGTGGTGCCCATGCCCCGCAGGTCGGGGTTGCCCTGCGACTCGTGGAAGATGCGGGCGTTGGCCCGGGCCAGGGCGTCGCGCAGCGCCGCGCCGACGTCGGTGGTCTCGCTGCCGAGGTATTGGGCCTTGACCGTTTCGGCGGCAAGGCGGGAGGCGGTGGCGCCGCCGCGATGGCCGCCCATGCCGTCGGCGACGATGAGCAGCCGCCCGCCCGGATGGCTCTGCCGCTCCTCGTCGGGCGTGGTGCAGGCGCCGAAGTCCTGGTTCTCCGAGCGGACGAGCCCCACGTCGGTCCGCAAAACGGCGCGAACAACGAGTCCACCGGTGGAGACGGCGCCAGAAGCTGCCGCGGTTTCGCTCATGGGTGGAAAGATTGACGAGGCATTATAGCGGCAAGACCCTTTTCCCCGCCCGGCGGGGAGAAGGTGCCCGCAGGGCGATGAGGGGCCGCCCCTCACCCCGGCTTCGCCGACCCTCTCCCCGCACGCGGGGCGAGGGTTCTCAGCCGTTATAATCACTGTCCCCAATGGCCGAGCAGCTCCAGATCCATTACGTCGACCTCGGCGTCCCGCGCGTGACTGACCTGAAAGTGGACATGTCGGTCGGCCGGACGGAGGGGAACGATCTGGTGCTCAACCACCCCTCCGTCTCCCGCAAGCACGCCCGCTTCGAGTCGCGCAACAATCACTGGTTCATCGTCGACCTCAAGTCGACGAACGGCGTGAAGATCAACGGTAACCTCATCACCGAGTCGCAGGTCGCGCCGGGCGACAAGATCCTCATCGGCTCGGTGCAGCTCGAGCTCAAGGCTCAGCCCTCCGTCGAGTTCACCGGCAACTCGATGTTCGACAACCCCTCCGGCACCGTCATCCGCCGCATCGCCGACTTCAACTCCGAGTTCGGCCTCGACCTCGGCGAGCTGGCGCAGGTGCCGCCCACCGCCCGCCCACCCTCGACGCCCGGCGTCAAGGAGCCGGCCGTCACGCGGGAGAAGATCTTCCAGGTGCTCGTGCAGGTCGCCCGCGCCCTGCTGCAGAGCGAGGAGCTCAACGCCCTGCTCAACACGGTCATGGACATGATCTTCAAGTACCTGCCGGTCGAGCGGGGGCTGATCATCCTCTTTGACGAAGAAGGCACGCCGGTGCCGAAGCTGACGAAGTTCATCGAGGGGGCCGACCAGCAGGACATCCCGATCTCCCGGACCATCCTGAAGATGGTCGCCGAGCAGCAGATCGCCCTCATGACTTCGAACGCGCTGGAAGATGCGCGCCTTCTGGGCGGCAAATCGATCGCTATCCACGGCATCCGCTCCGCGATGTGCGTCCCGCTGTGGAACCGGCAGCGGGTCATCGGCGCGGTGCAGGTCGACTCACCGATCCACATCGGCCGCTTCACCGAGGAGGACCTCGACCTCCTCACCGCGCTGGCGAACTTCGCCGCGGTGGCCATCGAGCGGGCGCAGATGGCGGAGAAGATCGAACAGGAGCGGAAGATCCGCACCAAGATGGAACGCTACCACTCGCCGGCGGTCATCGACGAGATCGTGAAGGGCGTCGTCTCCGCCGACGAGACGGATGTCCGCCTGGCCGACGTCTCCATTCTCTTCGCCGACATCTCCGGCTTCACGACCATCTCGGAGACGAAGAAGCCGGAGGAGGTGTCGGAGTTCCTCTCCCACTTCTTCTCCTTCGCCGTGGAGGCGATCTTCGCGTACGGCGGGACGCTGGACAAATTCATCGGTGACGCGGTGATGGCCTTCTTCGGCGCGCCGATCCCGCAGGACGACCACGCCGACCGCGCCGTGCTGGCCGGCATCATGCTCCAGCGCCTCGTCGCCGACTGGAACGCGGAGCGGGAGCGCAACGGTCTGCCGGCCGTGCGCGTGCGCATCGGCATCAACAGCGGCCCGGCGGTCGTGGGCAACGTCGGCACGGAGAAGCGCGTCGACTACACGGTCCTGGGCAGCTCGGTGAACATCGCCTCGCGGCTGGAGAGCGGCGTGGCCAAGCCGGGCCAGGTGGTCATCTCGAAGAACACGCTGGAGCGGATCATCGGCAGCTTTCAGACCGAGCCGCTCGGCGAGTTCGCCCTCAAGGGCCTGCAGCAGAAGATGCCGGTCTATGCCGTGCTCGGCGCTGCGGCCTCGCCCCGGCACGCCTCGGACACGATGCACGCGACGCGGGCATAGTGTCATCCTGAGCCGCGCAGACGGCGAAGGATCTCCTGGCAAGCACGAGGAGATCCTTCGCCGTCTCCGCGGCTCAGGATGACACCCGACGGAACTTTCCGCCCCCTTCGTTCGTTTCACGCTCAGATGCAGAAGCAGAAGCAGAAGTCGACCGCCCGCCTCATCCTCGAGCCGCTGGCCATCGCGGTCGCGCTGGCGCTGCTCGTGCGGCACACCTTCTTCCGCATCTACGCCATCCCCTCCGAGTCGATGGCCCCCACGCTCGAGGTCGGCGACCACATCGTCGTGACACCCTACCGCTTCGGCGATCAGCCGCGGGCGGGCGACGTGATCGTCTTTCGCGCGCCGTCCGGCGCGGATGAGCTGCTGGTCAAGCGCGTCATCGCCGTTCCGGGCGACCTCATCGACTCGCGCGCCGGACGGGTGCGCATCGGCGGCCGCGCGCTCCCCGAGCCGTACCTCCTCGATCCGGCCGCGAGCGGCGCCATCCAGGCGCAGATCGTCGCCGGCGATAGCTACTTCGTGATGGGCGACAACCGCGCGAACTCGTCCGACAGCCGGAGCTGGGGCCTCGTGCCGCGGTCGCTC
>DATEOX010000264.1:0-11115 GCA_035273585.1 Thermoanaerobaculia bacterium | reverse complement strand
ATCCTGAAGACGACCGACGGCAACGTCAGCGTGCACACCCGCAAGCTCGAAGAGGCGAACTACCTCTCCTGCAAGAAGTCGTTCGAGGGGCGGATGCCGAAGACGGAGTACTCCCTCACCGCAGCCGGACGGCGCGCGCTGGAGAAGTACCTCGGGCACATGGAGGCGCTGATCCGGGCCACGCGGGGGTGAGGGTCAGTAGTCGTCGGGCGAGTAGTTCTCCGCTTTTTTCCTCTGGGCTTCCCGCGCCATCCTGCTGGCGGTGATGAACGCCGGCGATTTTCGAAACTTGTTCAGCTCGTCGAGGAGCTTGTCGACCGCGCCCACGAAGCTCTCGCCCGTGTCGTCCGTCCGAAACGGACACTCCTGCTGATTCTTTTGATAGCGGGGAAGCTCGACGCTTTCATCGCGGAGCCTCCAGATCTCGATTTCACGCGCCCAGGCCCATACTTCCTCCGCCACGGCCCAGGGGGGCAGGATCTTGCGAACGTGGCCGTCGTTGCCGATGACGCGAAAGTCGGGATGCTCCAACTGGAGCGAGACCAGGGCAACGCAGCCTTCGATGCCCTCGAACGAATTGCTGACGACGTCCGCGGGCGCCGTCCACGCCTTCTTCCGCCCCAATGCGCCGCGCCGCTCCTGCCGGTCGGTGCCGAGGACGGGATGGAAATGGTTCTCCGACAGCCTGCCGATCAGATACGCCAGCTTTGCCGGATCGCTTTGCGTCGAGTACGAAACGAAGACGCGCGGATAGATGGTCTCGGGGCCGTCGAACGTCACCTTGATCGCGCCCTCGTGAACGTTGCCGTCGAGGTCGCGTAAACGGATCTCAGGGATCTGCTTCTCGATCAGGGCCTTGATGTACTGGGGCGTCCGGCGGCCGAGGCGTTCCTTCCAGTGGGCGATGATCTCGATCCAGCCGCGCCGGACGGCATCCTCCCCGTCCATGAACTTGCTGGACGTCCGGAGCAGATTGATCGGATCCGGCAACTGGCCCAGGACCTGATGCAGGATGCCCGTGCCGCCGCTCGCGAAGTTCTTCGTCTCGACATCGATGACCACCCGGAAGAGGCTTTGCGCATGCCGCAGAAAGAGCACGCGCAGGTAGCTTTGCTCCGTATTGCCGGTGATCATCGCGTACTCCGGCAGCGAGCGCGGCTCGCGCGGACACTCGTCCATGACCCTGCTGGCCAGCTCGTCGGAGATCCTGATGCCGCCGGCGGTGTAGGTGCATGGCGGCTCGATGGCCGAGGCGTCCCAGATGAACGTCGCATTGTTCAGTCCCGTCAGCGGGCTGAACTCGCCATGGCGAAGATTCTTCTTGTCCGGAAATGCCTTCCGGTCCGGCCTCATGAAACCCTCGAGATCCCTCGACAGGGTCTTCAGCAGATCCTTCATGCGCGGTGGAAACGCGTCCTTCGACAGGCCGGCGATCGCCGCGAAGGCAGGCATGTACCGGAGGTCGCAGATGGCGTCCCAGTGCGCGCGGCGGTCGATCGTGCTGGCCGACTCGCTGAAGAGGATGTTGATCCGCTGCGTGCTCAGAAACTCGGTGGCGACGGCGAGCGCCTTCGGCACGTCGAGCAGCCGCACGCTCAGACGGCAGACGCTCCGCCACGACGCCGGCGGCACGGGCGAGACCATGATGTCGAACCCGTACTTGTGCTCCTCTTCCTGGTCGATCAGTGGGACGAGGTGAAGCGCCGACCCCTCGGTGAGACCGAAGGCCATGGCCAGCCGGCGCGGAATCGGGATCCAGTTGTTGTAGAGCTGTACCCACTTCCCGACGCGCATCTACACTCGGAGTGACGGGCCGGGAGGTTTCCCTACCTCGGAGGAGAACCGTTGTCGGTCATCGGTTGTCAGTTGTCAGCGCTACCGACAACGGACAACCGACAACGGGTTTGAATCATCGCGCCGGCACGTACGTCGGGTCCTGCGTCTGGTTGTCCACTACCGAGCCGTACGCCGAGACCTTGCCGCTGCCGCCCACCACCTTCACGGTGATGCGGCCGTTGTAGACCGTCGTGAAGCCGAAGCGGTTGAAGACGGAGCTGAGCTGGAGGAACTGGTTGCCGTCGAGGTGCTGGGGGACCTTGGCGGACGTCTTCGAGTCGGGCGTCGTGGCGATGATCTCCAGGTCGACGGGCTGGCCGGTGACTTCGACGAGGCCGAGGTTGGAGCGGAAGCCGGCGGACTGCTCGAGCTGCAGGACTTCCAACTGGTCGCCGAGGCCGACGGCGTCGGAGGGGGAGACGGCGGGGATGAACTGGCCGAACGTGCCGCCGTCGTCGCGGCGGCTGAACGTCCGGGCGGTGACGACGAGCGCGCTGTTCGCGTCCGTCGTCACCAGCACCGCGCCGCCGCTGTTGCTGATGTTCCAGAGCGAGAGGAGGGTGTTGTCGATCGACAGCACCTCGCCGGGAGCGAGCGTCCGCTCGACCGGCGCCGGCTGGGGCGGCGTCGTGTAGCGCAGCGTCACCTTCTGCGAGGTCGTGCCGGAGTTGTAGAGGCGCATGTCGGTGTGGAAGTTCGCCGCACCGTTGTTCAGCTCCGCCACGCCCGGCACGACGTAGCGCGTCTCGCTCGTCAGCGCCGGCTGCACGGGAAAGACGAGCAGCGGGTCGCTGGTCTTGTTGTCCAGCAGCGAGGCGTAGGCCGTGACCTTCCCCTCGTCGCTGTCGACCTTCACCTCCAGGCGCGCGTCGGCCACGGTGATGCCGGCGAAAAGCTCGTCCAGGCGGAGCTGGCGATGCTCGAAGGCCTGCAGGTTGAGCCCCGTCGTGCGCAGCTTCGCGCCGGCTGCGTCGAAGAGGGTGAGGGTCATGGCCACCGGCTTGCCGGAGCCTTCCACGAAGCCGAAGTTCGTCCGGTAGGAGGCGTTCTGGGCGAGCTGCTGGAGGCTGATGGCCGCCGGCGCGCCGCTGCCGAGGAACTTGCCGATGAAGGCCGCGATGGGGACGGCCGGGATGTACTGCCCGTACGTGCCGTTCTCGGTGAGATTGTAGGTGCGGCTCGATGCGACGGTGGCCAGGTGCACGCTCGGCCCGCCGCTGTTCCCGCCCGCGATCAACCCCTTCCCGCTCGGCGCCTCGGGGCGGATCTCCAGCGTCCCGAGGCCGCCTTCGCCCGCCGCGCCGGCGCCGAACCAGTCGTGCACGACGTCGTTGAGCGCCTTCGTCTCGCCCGGCGCGACGGAGAGCGAGGTCTGCTTCGCCGACTGCGTGCCGTCCGTCTGCGTGGCCACGAAGTTGAGGATGTAGTTGATGGTGTCGAGCGAGACGTTCGTGATCCGGACGTCGGAGACGAAGCGGGAGTTGTTCGCGCCGTCGGCGTGGGCCACGGCCGGCACGAGCAGCGCGTCGGGATTCGGATCGGCCGTCTTCGGCGACGGCGTCACCGGCGTGACCTTGCTGATGGTGATCGGCACCGGCTTCACGCTCACCGCCTGCGCCCCCTTGCCGCTCCCGCTGTCGATGCGCACGGTCATGGTGGCGGTGGTCGAGCCGATGGGAAGCGTCGCGGGGTTGATGGTGATGGTGACGGGCAGCGGGCTGCCGTCCTCCGGCAGCGCGCCGCTCGACGGGGTGACGATCAGCCACGGCGCGTCGGTGGTGATGGTGAACGTCCCGCCGGCGAAGGCCTGCTTGCCGCCCGCGGCGAAGTTGCCGACGACTCCGTAGCGAAGGTTGAACGGCGTGGTGGTGTCGAACGGCACGCCGGCGGAGAAGTTGGTGAAGATCAGCGGCGGCGGCGCGGCGACGAGGATGCTGCCGACCTCGGAGTACGGTCCCGGCTGTCCGTTGCACGCGGCGATGCCGCGCACGCGGTAGTAGAAGCGGGTGTCGGCGGTCACGTTCTTGGCCGCGATCCGCCGCGAGGGCTGGGCCGGCTTGGATGGATCGTTCGGCGCGACGAGCACCGCGTCGGAGAAGTCGCGGTTCTTCGCCTCCTGCAGCTCGTATGACGCGTTCGCGCCGCTGTCGCTCCAGTTGACCACGAAGCCGACGGAGGCGGGAGAGCTGGGCGGGACGCTCAGGCGCGGCTTCTGCGGCGCGCCGCAGGTGACGGTGACCGCCGCGGTGTTGCTGTTCACGCTCGTGCAGCCGTTCGAGACCTTGACCCAGAAGAGTTGCGGTCCGCCCGGCGTGATGAATGTGACGTTGGTCAGCGTCGGCTGCGTGGCGCCGCTGATGGGCTGCGACTGGTCGGGCGCCGTGCCGCGGAACCATTGATAGGAGAACGGCCCGAGGCCGGTGGCGGCGACGCCGATGTTCGGCAGCGCGCCGGCGGCGATCGTCGCGTTCTGCGGCTGCGCGCCGATCGAAAGCGGGCACTGCACGGTGACGGTGATGGTCGGGCTGTCGGTCGGCTTGCAGGAGTTCGAGGCGCGAATCCAGAAGGATTTGGTGGCCGTCAGCGGCTCGGTGATCAACAGCGCGTTGACGTTGCCGTACTCGTCGGAGCCGAGGATCGAGGCCTGCACCGCCTGGCTGCCGCGGTTGAACAGGGTCACGGCGCCGGCCGCCTCGGCGGGCGTCGGGTTGCGGCGGAGGTAGCGCGCGTACCAGCCGTTGACCAGGCGCGTGCGGTACTCGGAGCTGGCGAGGAGCGAGGCGGCGACGCGCTGGCGGGTGATGGAACCGGCGTTGAGCTGGTTGAGCCAGAACGTGCGCGCGTCCGGATCGACCGGGCGGCCGAGGAGGTCCTGGTAGAGGGCCTCGATGAAGCCGGCGTTCACGCCGCCGCTGTGGCCGGCAAAGTATTCGGGCGAGCCGGCGATGCCGGCCAGCAGGCCTTCATCAGTCAGGCCGGCGCTCATCGCGGCGGTCCAGTAGGCCTGGCCGGCAGGATCGACCGGGCGGCCGAGGAGCGTCTGGAAGGCGTCGCCGATCAGCTTCTGCCGGTACTCCGCGCTGCCGAGGAGCGCGGCCGCGACCTGGGCGCGCGAGGCGCCGTGGGCGAGCATGTCGGTGTAGAAGCTGATGCCCGCCGGGTCGGCGGCGCGGCCGAGGACGTCGACGTAGAGCAGGTTGATGAAGTTCGAGGTGCCGTCGGGGATGGCGGCCAGCGGCTTCGACGTGTCGCCGGTGAGGCCCTCGTACCACTGGAAGGAGCTGAACTGGCCGGTGGCCATGAGCACGGCGCGCTCGCCGGAGCGGACGCTGTACGCGGTCGGGACGCTGATCGACGGTCCGTTGCACGAGCCGGGGACGGTGAGGGTGATGGTGTCGGTCTGGGCGCTGCCGCAGGGGTTCGTCACCAGGAACCAGTAGGAAGTGGTGGAGGTGATGGCCGGGGTGTTGAAGATGGGCGAGGAGGCCTGGCCGACGGGCTTGGAGGTGTTGCCCGACGGCCCCTCGTACCACTGGAAGGTGAGAGGCTGGCTGCCGGTGATGCCGCTGACGATGAGGGTCACGGTCTGGCCGGAGGTGATGTTCTGGCTCTGCGGGGCGCTGCCGATGCCCGGCTTGATGCACTGCTGCGGGTTGACGGTGATGGTCTGGCTGGCGGCCTCGCCGCAGTCGTTCTTGACCTTCACCCAGAAGGTCTTCGTCGCGGTGATGGCGCCGCTGTTCTGCGAGCTCTGCGTGCCGAGGGGCTTGGAGGTGTCGTTCTGCGCCCCCTCGTACCATTGGTATTGCAGCGGCGAGGTGCCGGTGGCGGTGACGCCGAGGGTGGTGCTGCTGCCGAAGGGGACGGTGCCGCCGCCGCTCGTGCCGCTGATCTGCGCGCCGACGCACGGGATGCCGTCGCCGTAGACGGTGGCCACGGCCTCCTTGTCCCAGTCCTGCAGGTTGCCGTCGAAGAAGGAGTTGACGGTGGAGCTCATGATGGCGCTCGCGCTGGAGGGCGTCCCCTGGTTCGAGTGCCGGAGCCCGATGCCGTGGCCGAGCTCGTGGGTGAGCAGGGAGTTGAGCGCCTTCTGGTCGAAGGTGCCGGGGCGGATCAGGACGTCGACTTCCTGGATGCTGATGAAGTCTTCGCCCTTGTAGGTGTGCGTGATGTTGGAGTCGGCGTACCCGACCATGCAGCCCTGCGAGCCGTCGCAGATCGCGCTCGGGGGAGGCGCCGAGGAGTTGTCGAGGAGGATGTCGTTCTCTCCATCCTGGGCGGCCACGATGTTGTTCGTCGTGCCGGCGTTGTTCAACTTGATCTGCGCGTTCGGCTCGCCGGTCCAGGCGCCGAGTCCTTTGCTCACCGCCTGAGCGCCGCTCGCGCCGCCGCTCACCGTGCCGTTCACGCGGAAGTTGATCGGCGTGCTGGCCGGGTTCTCCTTCCCCGCCCAGCGCAGCCCCTTGCCGAACGCGCTGATGGTGTACGCCGCGGCGCTCGCATCCGCCTTCGCGATCAGCTTCTCCTCCCGCGGCAACGCGACCGCGGTGTAGCTCGCATCCGCGGTGAGCCCGCGCGCGGTGTCGCGGATGAAGGCCTCGAACTTCTCCGCCAGGCGCGGCATCTCCGCCGCGTCGCGGACGACGACCCGCTCACCGGCCAGGCTCTCGGCGAAGGTGAACTTGCCGCGGGTCATGCTGCTGGTCGCGTACGCGCCGTCGGCGCGCCGGCGGAGGAAGAGGAGGGTGCGCTCGCCCTGCGTATAGACCGCCGCGTCCTCGATGAAGGTGATGCGGTGCTCATGCACGCCGCCGTATTCGCTGACGGTGATCTCGCCTTCGACCGCGCCTTTCAGCGCCTCGTCGACGCGCAGCCGGTAGTCGGTGACGACCAGGCCGTTCGCATCGATGCGCGTGCTGCTGTCGAGCACGGTGCCGACGACGACTGCGTCGGAGCGGTCGACGAGCTGGCGGTCGGTGAAAGGGACGAAGACTGTCGCCTGGGCAGCCGCTGCCGTCAGGATGAGTACGGCAAACAGCGCGGCGAGACGTTTCACGTGCATCGCGGGTCCTCCGGGGGTGTAGTGAAGATTCCGATCTTAGCGTATCAATCCGTTCTCCGCGGACGGAGGGGTGGATAGTCGCTGGTTTTGGGACGCGTACGATACGACTGGTCCACCAAGGAGCTGCGGTATGGCCGACTTGGGTTCCGCTTCGCGCGCCGAGCGAGGATGCTCAACGGGTCATCGACTCTTCACCCGCGGAGACCGCCGCCGTTTCGGGACGCAGGAAGTAGCCTCCGAAACTGATTCGGGCGTGGTCGCCGGCGTCGGCATCGACTCGCGTCACCATGTGGAGCACGCGCCGGTCCAGGAACACCATGCGGTTCGATTTGGCGAGGACGCAGGTGGCGAACCCGGGCTCGGAGGTGATTCTGTTCCGCTCCTCCTCGGCAAGCCAGAGATACGATTGCTCCAGGGTCTCGGGGGCGAGATCGAGCTGGGTTCTGGGGTCGAGCACCAACAGGTGGCCGCCCCAATGAAAATTCCACTCGCGGTGCACGTAATAGATGAACGCGCCGGCACAACCGCGGTCGCGATGCAGCGATAAGCCGGCGCCGCGCCGATAAATCCATGGCGTCACTCCGATGGCATCCTGCGGCGTGGCGATCTCGCCGAGCTGCTCCGGGTGCCCGGCGACGAACTCGTGCAGCGCATCGATGAAACGATCGATCGTCGTTCCGGTCGGATAGCGCGGCCGTTCCGCCTCTTTGTACTTCGCATCGGGCCGGAAGAGCGTCGTCGCGGCGCGCATTGCCGACGCGTCGCCTCGGCGCCAGACGTCGCCATAGTTGTCGTTGTGCGCCTCCATGTATTCGGCGTCGTTTGCGTATTGAAGCATCTCCTCCACGACCTCCTGCGGCAGGAAGTCATCGAAGACGACCATTTGCTCATTCGAGAACGTGAGCCGCGGCGCCATGACCGGACATCATAGCGGATCGTCTTTCCGCATGGCCGCCCTTCAATCATTCATCCAAAACGAGCGAGACAGTCCTGAGTCCTGTCCTCGACCAGCGTGACCTGTCCGAAGGCGCGCGAGCGTCCGTACGGTCAACCCACAACCATCTCATTGCGCCCCCACGTACGTCGGGTCCTGCGTCACGGCGTCGATGACCGAGGCGTACGCGGTGATCCGGCCTTCGCCTTCCACCACCTTCACCGAGACGCGGGCGTTGTAGGTTCCGTCGTAGCCCACCGCCTTGAGGAGCGACGGCAGCTGCTTGAAAGCGTTCGGGCCGAGCTCGATCTCGGTGCTGGCCGTGACCTTCGAGTCGGGCGGCGTCACCGACACCTGCACCTTGACCGGCTTCCCCCCGACCTCGGCGATGCCGATGTTGCTGCGCAGGCGGTCCGACTCCTCGACCTGCAGCAGCTCGAGCGCGCGGTCGCCGAGGGCCACGGCCTGGTCCGGCGTCACGGCGGAGATGAACTGGCCGTACGTGCCTGTGGTCGTCTGGTTGTACGTCCGGGCCGTGGCGATCAGGTTCGCGTTCGTCGGCGTCACGATGTGCAGCGCACCGCCATCGTTGGTGATGCCGAAGAGGCTGGAGAGCGTGTCGTCGAGCCGGCGCACCTCGTTCGGAGCGAGGGAGAGATGCGCGGTGCGCGGCTCGGCGCCGGTCTGGGAGTAGAAGATGACGTCCGCCTCGACGGCCTCTGACGACGCGTTGAAGACGCGCATGTCCGTCCGCCAGTTCGCGGCGCCGGTGCTCAGGTCGGCCACGCCAGGCACGACGTACTTCGAGTTGCCGGTTTGCGACAGCGACACCGGCGTGACGAGCATCGGGTCGGCGGTCTTGTTGTCCAGCACCGAGGCGTACGCCGTCACCTTCCCGCCGGGCGACGTCACGCGGACTTCGACGCGGCCGTCCTGCAGCTCGATGTTCTTCGAGAGGAGGAAGGAGTTGAGCTGCAGATGCTGCCCGCCCTTGAGATCGATCGGGAACTCGGTGAGCTTCTGGCCGTTCGAGCCGAAGACGGCGATGAGGAGCGAGGCCGGCTGGCCGGAGCCTTCCACCAGGCCGAGGTTCGTGCGGTAGATCTCCGACTGGGCGATCTGCTGGAGGGTGAGCGCGTTGCCGCCGGCGCCGAGGAAGCTGGAGTAGGGAATGGCCGGGATGTACTGGCCGAAGGTGCCGGTCGCCGTGGCGTTGAAGGTGCGGCTGGCCGCGAACGTCGTGATGCCCGGCAGGGTGCTGAGCACTGCGCCGACGGTCGGCGTGGCCTTCGCGGTCGTCAGCGGCCGGATCTCCAGCATGCCGGTGGAGCTGGCGATGTTGCCGGAGCCGAACCAGGTGCGGAGGATGTCGTCCAAGGCGATGGTCTGCCCCGGATCGATGGTGATGGTGGTCTGCTGCGCGCCCTGTACGCCGTCCTCGCCGCTCGGCGTGAAGATGACGCTGTACTTTTTCACTTCCGCCGAAGTGTTGCTGACGCGCACGTCGGACTGGAACCTGGAGTTGATGCCGTCCGCGTGGGCCACGGCGGGGATGATCAGCGAGTCGGGCGGCGGCGTGTCCTTCGGCGCCGGAACGACCGGCTGCACGAGGTTCACGGTGACGGTCTTCTTGCCGCTGGTCGAGGTGCCATGCGCCGCGACCTTGCCAGAGCCGAGGGAGATGGCCACGGAGCCGAGCGAGGTGCCGACGGGGAGGGTGGCGGTGGTGGCGCTGACGTCCAGCGTCTGGCCGCCAGCCGGCACGACGCCGCTCGCCGGCGTGACGCTCAGCCACGGCTGGCTCGGCGTGGCGGTGAAGCTCTGGCCGGCCAGCACGGCGTCGAGCTGGAGCCGATAGGCGATCGTCGCCGGCCGCTCGTCCGCCGGCGCCGTCCCTTCGAGCGCGTCGGTCGGCGGGAGGATGAAGACGGCCACGACGGCGGAGAAGGCGCCTTCCTGCGAAGTGCAGTCGCTCACGCCGCGGACGCGGTAGTAGAACGCCTGCGGCTGGTCGCCGGCGACGGCATGCTGGAACGTGGCCTCGCGCGAGACGACGGAGCGCGAGGTCGCGCCGTTGAACTGCGCGTTGTTCGCTTCCTGGATGACGTACGACGCCGCGCCGAGGGCTGGCGACCAACGCAAGGTGTACGGCACGTTCGATGACACGCTGGACGGCGCACGCAACGCGGGCTTCGCCGGCACCGGGCAGCCGGCCGGCTTCGCGCGCACGACGAAGTGGCCGATCGCGGAGCGGAGCGGCGTGCAGCCGTCGAACGAGACCTCGATGACCCAGGCATACGCGCCCGGCGCGAGGCCGACGGCGTTGCCGCCCGGCAGCACCTGCTCGCTGCCGTCCGTCCGGATGAGGATCAGCTTGTAGGCGGTCCCACCGGGCACGACACTCCAGCGGAAGTCCACCGGCGAGAACGCGACCTCATCCTCGGCCGGCGCGGAGAGGAGCGGCCGCTGCTGCGGGCAGCTCGCCGGCGGCGTGTAGACGAAGCGACGCCGCGTGGAGTCGCGCGGATCGCAGCGGTCGACGAAGGCGCGAACGAACCAGTCGACCTGGCCCGCCGGCACCTCGGCGGTGATGGTCGCGGCGGCGGTCGTGCCGGCCAGCGACGGCGCGCCGCCGTTGAGCGCCAGCCAGAGCTCGTACCGGATGGCGCTCGGCACGGCGCTCCAGTGGAAGGTGAGCACGCCGAGGCTGGTGGTCAGGTCGGCGGCCGGCGCGAGGAGCTGCGGGCGGTCATCCGCATTGCAGTTCTGCGGGCGCGGGACGGTGACGATGAAGTGCGGCGAGTCGATGGAGGCGCAGCCGGGGAAGCGGGTCTCGACCCACCACTCGACGCGTCCGTTCGGGATGAGCTGGCGGCTGGAGGTCTCCGGCGTGTCGGCCAGCACCTGCGGCGCGCCGCCGTCGATGCGGGCGAAGAGGCGGTAGCCGTCCGCGGCCGGCACGGCCGTCCACTGGAAGTCGATGAGGGAGCTGCTCGCGGTGCTGTCGTTCGCCGGGGCGAGAAGCGTCGCGGCGCCGTTGCCGGCGCACGCTTCGTCGGCGCGGACGGTGGTGAAGCTGCGCGTCTCGGAAGTGAGCGGCGTGCAGCCGCTGGTGAAGCGGGCGATGACGAACCAGGAGATGGTTACGCCGCCCGGCATGTTGACCGGGACGGTCGGCGCCGCGGTCGTGGCGGCGAGCTGCGCGGCACTGCCGTCGAGGGACAGCCAAAGCTCGTAGAACGCCGCGCCGGCGACCGGCGTCCAGCCGAGGGTGACGGGCGGG
>DATEOX010000263.1:0-6081 GCA_035273585.1 Thermoanaerobaculia bacterium | reverse complement strand
GCCGTCCGCCACCCGCTCTTCGGCGTCGGACCGGGCAACTGGCCGGTCGAGTATCCGGCGCACGCCGCGCGTCACGACCCGTCGCTCAGCGACACCGACGGCGGGATGACCACCAATCCCTGGCCGAGCAGCGACTGGATCGCCTTCATCGCCGAGCGCGGCCCCGCCGCCGCCGTCCTTCTCGGCATCGTCTCCCTGATGATCGCCCTGGCCGCCTTCCGCCAGCTCCGCAGCGGCGAGAGTCCGGAGGAAGCCGCCGCGCTCCTGGCCATGCTCGCCGGCGTCGCCATCACCGGCGCCCTCGACGCCGTCCTCCTCCTCGGATTACCGACGCTCCTCGTCTGGACGGCCATCGGCGCGCTCTGGCGAGCGGGCGTCCCGCCCGCCAGCCGCGGCACGTCCCGTGCCGCGGTCCTGCTGGCCATCACCATCACCGCCCTTGGCGCGATACGCAGCGCCGCCCAACTCACCGCCATGGAGATCTACGCCACCACCGGCGACCGCGCCTCACTCCAGCGCGCCGCTCGCATCGACCCCGGCAACTACCGCCTGCAACTGCGTCTGGCGCAAATCGGCGGCCGGCAGCGCTGCGACCACGCCCGCACCGCGCATGCCCTCTTCCCCAGCGCCGACGAAGCGGCCAGTCTGAACAGGAGATGCAGATGAGAGTCCTGATCTTCGGCGCCACCGGATCGGCCGGCGGCAGCGTCCTGCGCGCCTGCCTCGCCTCGCCGGCCGTCGACGAGGTGCGCACCATCACCCGACGCGCGCCGCGCATCGAGCACGAGAAGCTGCGGCCGTTCATCCATGCCGACTTTCTGGACTACAGCGCCGTGGCCGGCGCCTTCGAGGGCATCGACGCCGTCCTCTTCTGCCTCGGGGTCTCATCGACCCAGGTCTCGGAGGACGAGTACCGGCGCATCACCCACGACTTCGCCATCGCCGCGGCCAAGGCGATGCAGGCGGGGAGCCCGGGCGCCGCGTTTCATTTCATCAGCGGCACGGGTACGCGCGCCGACAGCCGGATGATGTGGTCGCGGGTGAAGGCCGCGACGGAGTCGGAGCTGATGGCGCTGGTCGGCGCCATCTGCTGGCGCCCCGCGGCCATCGACGGCGTGCCGTCCGACAGCGAGCCGCGGATCATCAAGTTCCTTCGCCCCTTTTACCGTCTCTTCAAGCCGTTCCACGGCCTCTACATCTCCGGCAACGACCTCGGGCGGGCCATGATCCAGGCCACGGCCGAGGGGATGCGCAACCGGGTGCTGGAGAACGCCGAGATGCGCACCGTCGCGGAGCGGGCGGTCACGGCGTGAGCACCGCGCCGCTCTCCGCGAGCGAGATCACCTGCGCCTGCGGTCCCTGGATCGCCGTGCGCTGCAGATAGAACCAGAGGCCGCGCAGGCCGCCCAGCTCCTCCCCGCCGCCCGCCCGCCCCGGCCCGCCGTGGACGCAGCTCGGCATCACCACGCCGTGGCCGGGATTCGCCGCGCGCACGCTCTCGTCGAGGATCATCACCCGCCCGTTCGATTGGGCGAGGCGGAGCGCCGCGGTCGTCCCGAGCGTCTCGTCGGCCGTGACGATCGACGTCACGAGCGAGCCCTTGCCGCGCGCGGCGAGCTCCAGCGCGTCGTCGACCGAGTCGTAGGTCATCAGCGTCGCCACCGGACCGAAGACCTCGATGTCGTGCACGGCGCTCGCGTTCGCGCTGTCGTTCGACTGGAGGAGCACCGGCGGCACGAATGCGCCGCGCTCGGGATCGTCCGCCTCGATGGCGGTGCCCTCATGAAGCACGGACGTCTCCTTGCGCAGCGCGTCGATGCCTTCGCGGACGCTCTCCTGCTGCTTCTTCGTCACCACAGGTCCCATCTGCACGCCTTCGCGGCGCGGATCACCGACCTTCACGTTGAGGAGCGCGGCCTTCAGCGCGTCGGCGGCGTTCGCGGCGCGGTCGCGGGGGACGAGGATGCGCCGGATGGCGGTGCACTTCTGGCCCGTCCGGAGCGTCATCTCCCGCACGACTTCGTCCGTGAACTGGCCGAGGTCGGCCACGTCGGGGCCGAGGATGATGGCGTTGAGCGAGTCGGCCTCGCAGTTCACGCGGACGCCGAGCTCGATCACGCGCTTGTGGCCGCGCACTTTCGCCGCCGTGGCGGCGGAGCCGGTGAAGGCGATGACGTCCATCGCCTCGATGTGATCGAGGAGGTCGCCGATGCTGCCGGCGATCAGCGAGAGGGCGCCGTCGGGCAGGAGGTGGGCATCGACGACGTCGTGCACCATCTGCCAGGCGAGGAGGGCCGTCGCCGAGGCGGGCTTGGTCACGACCGGGACGCCGGCCAGCAGGGCGACGGCGGCCTTCTCCCACGTGCCCCAGGCCGGGAAGTTGAAGGCGTTGATGTGGATCGCGGCGCCGGTGCGCGGGGTGGCCAGGTGGACGGCCTGGAGGGAGGCGTCACGGCCGAGCGCGAACGGCTCGCCGTCCCGGACGTACTTTGTGTCGCCGAGCGTGCCGCCGAGGCGGGCGAAGTATTTGAGGGTGCCGATGGCGCCGTCGATGTCGAAGGAGGCGTCGCGCTCGGTGTTGCCGGAGTTGTTGCGCGCGATCTCCATGTAGGCCGCGCGGCGGGAGATGAAGAGCTTGGCGATGGCGTCGAGGATCTTCGCCCGCTCGGCGAAGGTCATGGCGCGGAGCGCCGGGCCGCCGACGCGCCGCGCGTAGTCGAGAGCGGCGCGCATGTCGATCCCCTGCGTGGAGACGCGCGCCAGCTCGGTCCCGAGGACCGGGTCGAGGAGCGGCTCGCCGGGGCCGGTGCCGCTCGTCCAGGTGGCGTTGACGTAGTTTTCGAGCATTGAGCTCCCTCCGGTCGCAGTTGCTGGTTACTGGTTGCTGGTTACTTGCGCCTCGGCGTTTCTACCAGCAACCAGTAACTAGCAACCAGCAACTCTGAACGCACTATAATTCCGATCCACCCATGCCCACAACGGAATCCGAATTCCTGCGCTCGTTCGGCGAGCGCATCCGGGCCGAGCGCGCGCGGCGGGGGATGAGCCGCAAGCTTCTTGCCGATCACGCCGGCATCTCGGAGCGCTACATCACCCAGATCGAGTCGGGCAAGGGGAACATCTCGATTCTGCTGCTGCGCCAGGTCGCCGCCGCCCTCGGGCTGCCGCTGGCGCGGCTGGTGGAGGACGAGCCGCCGTCGGCGGAGATGACTCTCGTCCGCCAGTTCCTGGCCCGCCTCACCCCCGCCCAACTGCGGGAGGCGCACGCCTCGCTCGCCGCGCGGTTCGCATCCGACGCGGCCGTGATGCGCACCAGCCGCATCGCCCTCGTCGGGCTCCGCGGCGCCGGCAAGACCACCCTCGGCGGCGCCTTGGCCCGGGCGAAAAACGTCCCCTTCTTCGAGCTCGACCGCGAGATCGAGCGCCTCTCCGGCACCACGGTCGGCGTGATCCTCGAGCTGTACGGCCAGCCGGCCTACCGGCGCTACGAGCTGCAGGCGCTCCAAGAGCTGTTCGAGGCTCACCCGCAGTTCGTCGTCGCCACCGGCGGCAGCCTCGTCTCCGAGGCCGCGACGTACGAGCTGCTGCTGCGGCATTGCTTCACGGTGTGGATCCGCGCCAGCCCGGAGGAGCACATGGAGCGGGTCATCGCCCAGGGCGACCACCGCCCCATGGCCGGCTCCGAGCAGGCCATGGACGACCTGCGCCGCATCCTGGAGGAGCGGACTCCGCTGTACGCCCGCGCCGATCGGACCGTGGATACGACAGGCCTTCGCGAGGAAGACGCGGTTCGCGATTTGCTGAGGCAGGTGCCGTAAAGGCAGTTCTAACGAAATAATGCGGCACGCCATCCGCATTCGGCACTATAATGCCGGGCCTTTCGGAGGAAATCATCCTTGATCACATTCGACCGTGATCCCAAGACCTACCAGCACTGGCGGCTCACGTTCGACGGGCCGGTGGCGACGCTCGCCCTCGACGTAAATGAGGACGCGGGCATCGAGCCCGGCTACAAGCTCAAGCTCAACAGTTACGACCTCGGCGTGGACATCGAGTTGCGCGACGCGCTGGAGCGCATCCGCTTCGAGCATCCGGAGGTCGGCGCGGTGGTCATCAGCAGCGCGAAGGAGCGGATGTTCTGCGCCGGCGCGAACATCTACATGCTCGGCAAGTCGAGCCACGCCTGGAAGGTGAACTTCTGCAAGTTCACGAATGAGACGCGCAACTCGATCGAGGACTCCAGCGAGAGCTCCGGCCTCAAGTTCCTCGCCGCGGTGAACGGCACGGCGGCGGGCGGCGGCTACGAGCTGGCCCTCGCCTGCGACGAGATCGTGCTCGTGGACGACCGTTCATCGACGGTCAGCTTCCCCGAGGTGCCGCTGCTGGCGGTGCTGCCGGGGACGGGCGGGCTGACGCGTCTCGTCGACAAGCGCCACGTCCGCCGCGACCTGGCGGACGTCTTCTGCACGACGGCGGAGGGGATGGGCGGGACGAAGGCGAAGACTTGGGGCCTGGTCGATGAGGTGGCGCCGCCGCGCACGTTCGCCGACAAGGTGCGCGAGCGGGCCCAGGCGCTCGCCGCCCGCAGCGATCGTCCCAAGGACGCGAAGGGCATCGAGCTGACGCCGCTGCAGCGGACGGTCGATGAAGCAGGCGTGCACTACAAGTATGTCGACGTCGCCATCGACGCGCGGACCATCACCATCACGGTGACTGGCCCGTCCGCCGACGAGACGACCGATGCGGCGCAGATCACGGCCAACTGGTGGCCGTTGCAGATGGCTCGCGAGCTGGACGACGCGATCCTCCACCTCCGGACGAACGTGCGGGAGGGGGGCATCTGGGTGTTCAAGACGCGCGGGGACATCGACGCCGTGCTGCATATGGACGAGGCGCTGGGGCAGGACCACTGGCTGGTGCGCGAGACGGTGGGCCTCATCCGCCGCACCTTCGGCCGGCTGGAGGTTTCCTCGCGCAGCATCTACGCGGTGATCGACGAGGGCTCGGCCTTCGCCGGCACGCTGTTCGAGCTGGCGCTCGCCGCCGATCGCTCCTACATGCTGGCCGCGGAGAACGGGCCGAAGGTCGCCCTGAGCGCGATGAACTTCGGCCCGTACCGGCTGCCGAACGAGCTGACGCGCATCGAGGCGCGCTTCGGCGGCGAGCAGTTGAAGGAGCGCATCGGCGAGCAGCTCGGCGCCGAGGAGGCGCTCGAAGCGGGCTTGGTCACCTTCGCGCCGGACGAGTTGGATTGGGAGGATGAGCTGCGCCTGGCCATCGAGGAGCGCTCCAGCCTCTCGCCCGACGCGCTCACCGGCATGGAAGCCAGCCTCCGCTTCGGCGGCCGGGAGACGATGGCCACCAAGATCTTCGGCCGCCTCTCGGCCTGGCAGAACTGGATCTTCATCCGGCCGAATGCGGTGGGGGAGGAAGGGGCGCTCAAGCTGTTCGGGAGCGGGACGAAGCCCAAGTTTTCGTGGGAACGAGTATGAAGGACAGTTGCTGGTTGCTAGTTGCTGGTTGCTGGTAGACACGCCGAGGCGCAAGTAACCAGCAACTAGCAACCAGCAACTGGTTGAGCGGAGCGAAACCATCATGGCCAACATCAACTACGACGACCGCATCCCGAACAACGTCGATCTCTCGACGAACAAGACGCTCCAGCGCGCGCTGGAGCATTGGCAGCCGCGCTTCCTCGACTGGTGGAAGGACCTCGGGCCCGCGGTGTTCCAGAACAACGACGTCTACCTGCGCACGGCGACGTCGGTCGACCAGCAGGGATGGGCCACGTTCGGGATGGTGAAGATGCCGGAGTACCGCTGGGGCATCTTCCTGGCCGACGCGAAGCAGGACCGCACCATCGGTTTCGGCGACGACATCGGCCAGCCGGCCTGGCAGGTCGTGCCGGGCGAGCATCGCTCCACGCTTCGCCGCCTGATCGTCACCCAGGGCGACACCGAGCCCGCCTCCGTCGAGCAGCAGCGCGCCCTCGGCAACAGCGCGCCGTCGCTCTACGACCTGCGCAACCTCTTCCAGGTGAACGTCGAGGAGGGCCGCCATCTCTGGGCCATGGTCTACCTC
>DATEOX010000262.1:0-3506 GCA_035273585.1 Thermoanaerobaculia bacterium | reverse complement strand
CGGAGGCGTTTCCTTCGGCGAATACGCCGAGCGTCTCAGGGTCGGGACATAACGGACGTTCGGTCATTTGCATCATTCAGCTCCCCGTACGTCTCCCCCGGACCCCCCAGACCCGTTCAAGGGTGACGAACGCGTTGCCGGATTTCCCATGAACAGCAGCCCGATGTCCAGCGCCGTGTCGTGCCGGCCGACGACTTCTTCCGCCTCCGCCGGCCCGATTCCCGCGCTGGCCAGCCGTTTCTTCAGGTTCCGGCAGATCGCGTCGATCCGCCGGTAGAGGGGCTTCTGCTCAACATGGAGCATCCGGGCAATGTCCGCAACCGTCATCTCCTGGGCAAACAACATCCGGAGGATCGTCAAATCCTCCGACGAGAGCTCCGAGAGGCTCGCCTTCAGCGCGCGGGCGATCGTATTCGCCGTCTCCTTGCGGTCGCCGGCCATCGCGTCCGACTCGATCGGCTCGGACGAGATGGCCAGCTCCACGTCATCCGCATTCACGAACGATGCATGCCCGCGCCGCGGCGGCAGCTTCGCCGCCAGCTTCTCCAGCTCCGCGCGCGACGGCGCATCGCCCTGCGCGCGCAGGATGGCCACCGCCTCGTCCATCGACTTCCGATCGCGATGCAGGAGCCGCTCGAGCTCCACCGCCACCGGCCCCAGCTTCTGCGCCGCAGCCGACGTATGCCACTTGCCATGCAGATGGATCTGGTAGTCGCTGAAGAGCCGCTTGATGACCACGGTCAGATAGGTGGCCAGGCTGCAGCGCCCCTCGAACTTCCGGATGATCGCGTAATCGTGATCGACGAGCCGGAGCTTTACCCACGCCGAGAATTCCTCGACCTCGGCCGGATCGAGCTTGTTGCGGCAGACGAACCGGATCAGCCGCTCGACGAGATCCAGGTTCCCGACGAGCAGCTGCTCCGCTGATGGATCCGGAATGTCCTCCATGAAGTGACGCTCATTATCGCCTGAACTCGCCACTTATAGGGGACGCCACAATGCAGATTTACTTCAAATACTTCTCGAACCACTCCACCATCCGCCGCACGGAATCGATCTGGTTCTCCCGTTTCTGGAACCCGTGCCCCTCGGCCGGATAATAGTGCGCGTCGACGGTCTTGCCCGCCTTCTGCAGGATCGAAACGACCTGCTCCGACTCTTCCTTCGGCACGCGGATGTCGTTCTCACCCTGCAATACGAGCAGCGGCGCCTTCGCATTGACCAGGTGCTTGATGGGCGAGGTGTTCTCGTAAACCGCGCGGTCCTTGACCGGGTCGCCCAGGAGCGACTTCTCGTACTCCTGCAGGCGCGGGTCCTCGTGCTGGAGCATCGTGTACCAGTCGACGATGCCGAAGAGGTCGACGGCCGCCGCCCAGACGTCCGGCGTCTTGCCGATGGCCATCAGGGTCATGAACCCGCCGTACGAGCCGCCGGCCATGCCGATCTTCTTCGGATCGACATAGCCCGTCGCGCTGAGGAACTTCGCCGCGTAAACCTCGTCCTGCAGATCGGCGCCGCCGAGGTCCTGATAATTCATCTTCTGGAAAGCCATCCCATAGCCGCTCGAGCCGCGCACGTTCGGCGCGATGAGCGTGTAGCCGCGCGACACGAGCGCCGCGGCGTTGCGGTTGAAGTTATCGATGGTCTGACCGGTCGGGCCGCCGTGCGGCAGCACGATGCCCGGGTTCTTGCCGTTGCGCTCGAGATTGAACGGCACCCAGAGCAGGGCGCTGATCAGCGTCCCGTCGAAGCTCTTGTAGGTGACGATCTGCGCCTGCGGCAGCGCCGCCGCGTCGAGGCTGGCCAGCGCCGAGCGGCTGAGCTGCATCGGCTTGCGCGTTTTCAGGTCGTAGATCCAGTAGTCGTTGGGCGTGATGGAGCTCTGATGGCCGACCAGCAGCCGGTCGCTCTGCGGGCTGAACGCGCCGGTCGATCCGACCGCGCTGTTGAGGCCGCGCGGCAGCTCGACGCGCTGCGCCGCGCCGCCCGCGACCGGCTTCAGAAAGACATCGTTCTGACCGTCCTCGTTGACCGTGTAGGCGATCCACTTGCCGTCGGGCGAAAAGTCCGCGCCCTTCGCCTCCCACTTCAGGTCGGTGATCCAGGTCAGCTTCTTCGACGCGACATCGAGCAGCGCGACGTTGTCGTATCCACCCTTCTCGTTCGACGTGACGAGCAGCGTCCGCCCATCCGGCGAGAGCGCCTCCGCGGTCGCCGACACCGTCTTCACGTGCGGCGTGAGGTTCTCCAGCGCGCCGGTCGCGGCGTCGATGCGCCACACCTCGCCGACGGTCTCGTCGGGGTTCTGCCGGTTCGCGTAGAGCGTCTTGCCGTCCGGGCTCCAGGCGACGACGGTCCACGTCCGGTCGGCGGACTTGTCGTTCGTCAGGTTGCGCACCGCGCGCGTGGCGAGGTCGAGCACCGCGACGTCCGTCACCGAGGCGGTCTTCGGCTTGTAGTCGATGGCCAGGCGCGTCGAGTCGGGGGAGATCGCCGCATCGGACTCGGAGACGTCCGGCGTCGAGGTGATGTTCACCGGCGCGCCGCCGGCGGCCGGGATCGCGTAGATGTCCCACTGTTCGTTGCCGCCGCGGTCCTGCTGCCAGAGGATCCACTTGCCGTCCGGCGTCCACATGCCGCGCGCCTGGCGATCGTCGGAGACGGCGAGCTGCACCGGCCAGCCGCCCGCCGCGTCGACCTTCCAGAGGTTCAGCCGTCCGGTCAGGTTCGTGGTGAAGACGATCTCTTTCCCATCCGGAGACCAGGCGCCGCTGCTGATGGCGCGGGTGAAGAAAAGGTCCTCGATCGGCACCGGCCGGGCCCGATCGTTCCGGGCCGAGGTGATGGACTGCGGGTCGGTGATGGCGCGCTCTTCCGGCGAGCGGGCGAAGACGAAGGAAAGCGACGCGAGAGCGACGGCGAGGAGCTTCATGCGCATGGCCGCGGATGATACGACGCTTGCAGGGCGCGGCGGGCGGGAGTACGTTTCCGGAAACGCATCATGGATCCGGGCGTTCTCGTCGACGGCAAGTACGAGATCCTCACGCTCCTCGGGGCGGGAGGGATGGGGGAGGTCTACAAAGCGCGGCACATCCACCTGAACGCGTTCCGTTGCGTCAAGGTCATGAAGGCGTTCCTGATGTCGGACGACTCGTACCGGCAGCGCTTCCTGCGCGAGGCGCGATTGGCCACGCAGGTCCACCATCCGAACGTCGCCCTCGTCCACGACTTCTCCATCCTCGGCGACGGCGGCAGCTACATGGTCACGGAGTTCATCGAGGGCTCGACGGTGCGCCAGTGGAGCAACGCCCATGGCCGCTTTCCCGTCCCGCTCGCGACCGAGGTGGCGGTGCAGGTGCTCGCCGGGCTGGAGCACATCCATCGCCGCGGATTGCTGCATCGCGACATCTCCGCCGACAACGTGATGCTCTCCTACGACGGCGAAGATCGGCTGCTGGTCAAGATCATCGACCTCGGCGTGGCCAAGGACATCGGCGCGGCCAGCG